>CAIQMJ010000224.1 GCA_903872875.1 uncultured Variovorax sp. | reverse complement strand
GGCCGACTTCGTGGCCTACGCCAAGACGCACCCGGGCAAGCTCAACATGGCGTCCAGCGGCAGCGGCACGTCGATCCACCTGGCGGGCGAACTCTTCAAGAGCATGACGGGCAGCTTCATGACCCACATCCCGTACAGGGGATCGGGGCCGGCCCTGATGGACATGGTGGCCGGCAACGCCGACGTGATGTTCGACAACCTGCCTTCGTCGATGCAGCAGATCAAGGGCGGCAAGCTGGTCGCGCTGGCCGTGACCAGCGCCCAGCGTTCGCCGGCGCTCCCCGATGTGCCGACCGTCGAGGAAGCTGGCGGCCAGGCACTGAAGGGCTTCGAAGCCAGTTCATGGTTCGGCCTGCTGGCGCCCGCCGGCACCTCGCCGGAGATCGTCAACCGCATTCAGCAGGAGGTTGCGAAGTCGCTCGGCACGCCGGCCATGAAGGAAAAACTGGTTGCCCAGGGGGCAATTCCCAGTGGCAACACGCCCGCTGAATTCGTGAAGCTCATCGACAGCGAGCACACCAAGTGGGCCAAGGTCGTGAAGGACTCCGGCGCCACGGTGGACTGATGGGGCGCGTCAAACGCTCCAGACGATCGCTTTTTGATCTTCCAGCGACCGCTTGATCATTTCGATCAGCGGTGCGGCGCGCTGGTGCAGGCCGACATGCTCGCGTTCGGCTTTGGTTTCATGATCTTCCACCGCATACGCATCATGGTTGTGGGGGCTGACGGAAGCTTCCTGGCCGATGGCGGTTTCCAGAGCCGCCAGCGCGGCCGGCATCTGTTCCAGCGTGATGACGCCTTCGGGCGCCGCCGGCTTGCCGATGATGTTGAACAGTTGCCGCGCGTTGGTTTCGAGCATGACGACGTCGGCAGTGGCTTGCGATTTGAATCGATAGAGCATTGGATTATTTGTAGATGTAGTCCCGGGTGAAAGGGTACACCGATTGCGCGCCCCGCAGGGAGCGCGCCGCCACCTTGCCATCGGGCCGCGTCGACAGCATCTGATGCAGCGAAATCCACCCCTGCTCGAAGCTCATCGCCGAGCCCGCCAGGTAGAGGCGGTACGCACGCAGCACCCGTTCGGCCTGCTCGGCGTTGCTGCTGCGCGTGAGCACCGCGCGTGCCTCGTCGAGTTGCGCCTCGAGCGCATCCGACCAGGCCCACAGCGTGCGTGCGTAGTGCGGGCGCAGGCTTTCCGTGTCGACCATCTCCAGGCCGGACGCCGCGGTTTCGCGCAGCACGTGCGTGACGTGCAGCAGTTCGCCGCCCGGAAAGATGTACTTCTCGATGAAGTCGCCCATGCCGGCGCCCAGTTGCTGATAGTCGAGCCGGCCCGAAGTGATGCCGTGATTCAGCACCAGCCCGCCCGGTTTGAGCAGGGAGTAGATCTTGTCGAAGTACACCGGCATGTTGGCGCTGCCGACGTGCTCGAACATGCCGACCGACGAGATCTTGTCGAAAGGCTGCGCCACGTCGAGTTCGCGGTAGTCGCGCAGTTCGACGCGCACGCGGTCCTGCAGCCCCTTCTCGGCGATCAGCTTCGTGACATGCGCATGCTGGTTCTTCGACAGCGTGATGCCGGTCGCATCGACGCCGTAGTGCTCGGCCGCCCAGAGCAGCAGTCCGCCCCATCCCGAGCCGATGTCGAGGAGACGCTCGCCCGGCTGCAGCTTGAGCTTGCGGCAGATGTGGTCGATCTTGGCTTCCTGCGCCTGGGCCAGCGTCATGCCGTCCTCGCGGTAGTAGGCGCACGAATAGACGCGGCGCGGGTCGAGCCACAGCGCGTAGAAGTCGTCCGAGACGTCGTAGTGGAACTGGATCTGCGCCGCGTCCTTGCGCAGGGTATGCAGGCCGCGCGACTTCGCGTGCGTCATGAAACGCCCCCAGAAACCCGGTCGCGCCTCGGCCGGGTTGTCAGGCAGCAGCCCGACCGTCGCGTCGATGATGTCGCGCATTGCGCCTTCGATCTGGACGCGCCCTTCGACATACGCCTCGCCGATGGTGCCCACCTGCCTGGCCGCCAACTTGGCCAGCGCAGACCACTCGGAGAACGCGAGGGTCACCCGGGAATTCGGTTGGGCGACGCGCCGACCGTCCGGTAGCTGAAGGGCGATAGGGACAGGCAATGCTGCCAGTTGGGACTCGATTTTCGGGATCAGGCTGGACATATTGTCAATATAAACCTTTGGGGAATTCGGATTTTTGCGAGTGAGAAAAGACTCGTCAACCGCCCCGTCCGGATAACCCCATGCCCATTGACACCAGAATGTTTATGCCTAAACTATTTATTCATGAATAACCTCGCATCCAAGCTTCAGCGCATCCTCTGTATCGGTGGTGGTCCGGCGGGGCTCTACTTCGCCTTGCTCATGAAAGCAAGGCATCCCCAACTCGAGATCACGGTGGTCGAGCGCAACCGGCCGTTCGACACTTTCGGCTGGGGCGTGGTGCTGAGCGATCAGACACTTGCCAACCTCGCTGCAGCCGAGTCAGGCACGGCCGGGCTGATCGGCGAGTCGTTTCACCACTGGGACGACATCCAGGTGTTCTACAAGGGCAAACAGGTTCGCTCGGGCGGCCACGGCTTTTGCGGCATCGGTCGCAAGCGGCTGCTCAACATCCTGCAGGAGCGCTGCATTGCACTGGGCGTGAACCTGGTGTTCGAGACCAACGTCGCCGATGACCAGGCGCTGGCAGCACAGTACGACGCCGACCTGGTGATCGCGAGCGATGGCCTGAACAGCCGCATCCGCGAACGCTATGAGGATGTCTATCAGCCCGACATCGACCTGCGCAAATGCCGCTTCGTCTGGCTCGGCACGCACCAGACCTTCGACGCCTTCACCTTCGCCTTCGAACAGACCGAACACGGCTGGTTCCAGGCGCACGCCTACCAGTTCGACGAGGACACCTCGACCTTCATCATCGAAACGCCGGAGGAGGTCTGGAAGGCACATGGCCTCGACGCGATGGAGCAGCCCGAGGCCATCGCGTTCTGCGAGAAGCTGTTCGCCAAATACCTGGGCGGTCATTCGCTGATCAGCAATGCGTCGCACCTGCGCGGCTCGGCCAACTGGATCCGCTTTCCGCGGGTGGTCTGCAAGCACTGGACGCATCGCGTGGAGATTGCCGGCAAGACCGTGCCGGTCGTGCTGATGGGCGATGCAGCGCACACCGCGCATTTCTCGATCGGTTCGGGCACCAAGCTCGCGCTGGAGGACGCGATCGACCTGGCCGACGAGTTCGGCAAGGGTGGTGAAATCGACGAGGTACTTACCGGCTACGAAGCCCGGCGCAGCGTCGAGGTGCTGAAGATCCAGAGCGCCGCGCGCAACTCCACCGAATGGTTCGAGAACGTCTCGCGCTACACCGGCATGGAGATCGAGCAGTTCGCCTATTCGATGCTCACGCGCAGCCAACGCATCAGCCACGAGAACCTGCGCCTGCGCGACGCGGCCTGGCTCGGTGGCTTCGAGCGCTGGCTGGCCGGCGGCAAGAAGGCGATCCCGCCGATGCTGATGCCGCTGCAGGTGCGCGGTCTCCAGCTGAAGAACCGCGTCGTGGTTTCGCCGATGGCGACCTACAGCGCGGTCGATGGCGTGCCGCAGGACTTCCACCTGGTGCATCTCGGCGCACGTGCGCTGGGCGGCGCGGCGCTGGTGTTCGTCGAGATGACGAGCCCGACACCGGAAGGCCGCATCACGCCGGGCTGCCCGGGCCTCTACACCGACGAGCAGGGCCAGGCCTTCAAGCGCATCGTCGACTTCGTGCATGCGCAGAGCAGCGCGAAGATCGGAATCCAGCTCGGCCACAGCGGTCCCAAGGGCTCGACGCAGGTGGGCTGGGAAGGCACCGACGAGCCACTGCCGTCCGGCAACTGGCCACTGCTCGCCGCCAGCGCGCTGGCCTATGGCGAACAGAACCAGACGCCCGCGGCGATGACCCGTGCCGACATGGACCTGCTGCGCGAGCAGTTCGTTGCCTCGACGCGGCGTGCCACCGATGCAGGCTTCGATTGGCTCGAACTGCACTGCGCGCATGGCTACATGCTCGCGTCCTTCCTGAGCCCGCTGACCAACCTGCGCACCGACGAATACGGCGGCGACATCGACAACCGCGCGCGCTACCCGCTCGAGGTGTTCGAGGCGATGCGCGCCGCCTGGCCGGCCGATCGGCCGATGAGCGTGCGCATCTCGGCGCACGACTGGGCCCCTGGCGGCAACACGGACGACGACGCTGTCGCGATCGCGCAGCTGTTCAAGGCGGCCGGCTGCGACTTCATCGACGTGTCCTCGGGCCAGACCACCCGCGCGGCCAAGCCCGTGTACGGCCGCATGTACCAGACACCGTTCGCCGACCGCATCCGCAACGAAGTCGGCATCGCCACCATCGCCGTCGGCGCGATCACCGACGCCGACCAGGCCAACAGCATCATCGCGGCCGGTCGGGCCGACCTCTGCGCGGTGGCGCGCCCGCATCTGGCCTACCCGGCGTGGACGCTGCACGAGGCGGCCAAGCTGCAGAGCCGGTATGTCGAATGGCCCAGGCAATACATCGCCGGGCGCGACCAGATGTACCGCGAGATCGCCAAGCAGCAGCAGATGGCCGCGACGGCGGCTCAGAACGAAGAATCGGAGACCTGATGGACCTCGAAGCACGCGCGCACAGCGAACACCCCGACGAACTGCGGCTCTGGCTGCGGCTGCTGACCTGCACCCAATTGATCGAGAAGGATGTGCGCAACAGCCTGCGCGAGCAGTTCGCGACCACGTTGCCGCGCTTCGACCTGCTCTCGCAGCTCGAACGCTCGCCGGAGGGGCTGAAGATGAACGAGCTCTCGCGCCGGATGATGGTGACGGGCGGCAACGTCACCGGCATCACCGACCAGCTGGTGACCGAGGAGCTGGTCGAGCGCGTGAATGTCGAAGGCGACCGGCGCGCCTGGCGCGTCCGCCTCACGGCCCGCGGGCGCAAGCTGTTCCACGAGATGGCGCAGCAGCACGAAGCCTGGATCGTCGAGGCCTTCGCGGGCCTCAATGCGCGCGAGATCGCGCAACTGCACAAGCTGCTCGGCAAGGTCAAGCAGCACGCTCAGCACAACACCCTGGAGACGGCATGAAGCACTACATCGGCGCGGGCAATCCCATGCATGCGCAATTCGAAGCCAAGGCGGGCTACGCGGCCCGGCATTTCAGCTGGTCGTACGACGAAGGCGTCGGCACCATCACGCTGAACCGGCCCGAGCGCAAGAACCCGCTGACCTTCGAGTCGTATGCGGAACTGCGCGACCTGTTTCGCGCGCTGCACTACGCGACCGACGTGAAGGCGATCGTCATCACCGGCGCCGGCGGCAACTTCTGCTCGGGCGGCGACGTGCACGAAATCATCGGGCCGCTGACGAAGATGAGCATGCCGGAGATGCTCGAGTTCACCCGCATGACCGGCGATCTGGTGAAGGCGATCCGCCAGTGCCCGCAGCCCGTCATCGGCGCGATCGACGGCATCTGTGCCGGCGCCGGCGCGATGATCGCGCTGGCTTGCGACATGCGCTATGGCAGCCCGGCCACACGCACGGCTTTCCTGTTCACCCGCGTCGGCCTGGCCGGCGCCGACATGGGCGCGTGCGCCCTCCTGCCGCGGATGATCGGCCAGGGTCGCGCGTCGGAGCTTCTGTTCACCGGCCGCGCGATGACCGCGCAGGAAGGCCTGGCGTGGGGCTTCTTCAACGCGCTGCATGAAGGCGACGCGCTGCTCGCAGCGGCCACCTCCGTTGCACGCGACCTGGTGGCCGGCCCGACCTTCGCGCACGGCATGACCAAGACGATGCTGTCGCAGGAATGGTCGATGACCATCGAGCAGGCGATCGAAGCCGAGGCCCAGGCCCAGGCCATCTGCATGCAGACGGCCGATTTCACGCGCGCCTACGAGGCTTTTGCGGCCAAGCAGAAGCCCGTGTTCGGCGGAGACTGACGATGAGTTCCGGTCCCACCTCCCTCGTGCCGTCGACCGCGCACCTCGCGCTGCCCTTCTTCGACGACGCGCACCGCGCGCTGGCCGACGGCCTGCTGCCCTGGGCCGCGGCGCAGGATGTCGACGAACGCAACGACCGTGCCGCCTGCCGTGAATGGGTGCGCCGCCTGGGCGACGGCGGC
>CAIQMJ010000223.1 GCA_903872875.1 uncultured Variovorax sp. | reverse complement strand
TAGAACTCGGGATTGGGCTGCATGTTCGAGAAGCTGGCGATGCGATTCGACATGCCGAAGAACGCCGTGATCGATGCGATGTCCCAGATGTCCTCGTCGTCGAAGCCGTGCGCATGCAATGGCGCAAAGTCGGCATCGTCGATTTCGTGCGAACGTTCGCAGACCTTCATCGCGAAGTCGAGCATCGCGCGCTGGCGCGGCGTGATGTCCGCCTTGCGGTAGTTCACCGCCACCTGGTCCGCGACCAGCGGCTTCTTCTCGTAGATGCGCAGCAGCGCGCCGTGTGCTACCACGCAGTAGAGGCATTGGTTGGCCGCGCTGGTGGTTGTCACGATCATCTCGCGGTCGCCCTTGGTGAGCGAGCCGCTGTCCTTCACCATCAGCGCGTCGTGGTAGGCGAAGAAGGCGCGCCATTCGGCCGGCCGGCGCGCCAGGCCGAGGAACACGTTGGGCACGAAGCCCGACTTTTCCTGGACGGCCAGGATGGCCATGCGGATGTCTTCCGGCAGGTCCTGCAGTTCGGCCAGCGGATAGCGTGGCGTGTTGCCGTCGCTCGACGCGGTCGCTTGGGTTTTCTGGGTTTCCTGAGCCATGGTCTGTCTCCTTCTTATGGGCCGATGGGCGGCGCACATCATGCACCGTTCGATGGCCTGTCCGATTCACGCAAGACATTGGCCGACTTGCCCGGTCGGATGGGATGTTCGCTGACTCCCGGTCGCGTGTCGGAGTGCGATGCTGGGGTCAAACAACAAAGCGGGCGTGCCCGCAGATTCCGATGAATGACGCCTCTTCTCCTGGCCGGCGCGGCTTCCTGCGGCGTTCGATCGCCATCGTCCCGGCAGCCACCGCGCTGACGGCCACCGGTTTTGTCGCAGGCCACCACGTCGCCGCGCGGGCAGATCCCCCGCCGACGCCCTCGCCAGGCGTTCCCTACAAGCCGGTCTACTTCCATGCGGACGAATGGGCCTTCATCGAGGCTGCGGTCGCGCGGTTGATTCCGTCCGACGACACCGGCCCTGGCGCCATCGAAGCCGGCGTGCCGGAGTTCATCGACAGGCAAATGGAAGGTGCGTTCGGACAGGCGGCCACCTGGTACATGCAGGGTCCGTTCGTGCCGAGTTCGCCGCTGTTCGGCTACCAGGGCAAGATGCTGCCGCGCGAGGTCTACCGCGCCGGCATTGCGGCCACCGACGCATGGTGCAAGGCACAGCGTGGCGGCAAGCGCTTCGTCGAGCTGGACGTCGCGCAACAGGACGAGGTGCTCAAGGGCCTCGATGGCGGGACCATCCAGTTCGACGGTGTGGGCGCGAAGGACTTCTTCACCTTCCTGCTGCAGAACACCAAGGAAGGCTATTTCAGCGACCCGATCCACGGCGGCAACAAGAACGCGGTGGCCTGGAAGATGATCGGCTTCCCGGGCGCGCGCGCCGACTTTCTCGACTGGGTCGACAAGCCCGGCGTCCACTATCCGCTGCCACCCGTCAGCATCAACGGGCCGCAGGGCTGAGAGCGCGACATGGCAAGCATCAAGAAACCCAGCGTCGACGCGGTGCTGGTCGGCTTCGGATGGACCGGCGCGATCATGGGCATGGAGCTCACATCCGCGGGCCTCAAGGTCCTGGCGCTGGAGCGCGGCGAGAACCGCGACACCGTGCCCGACTTCGCGTACCCGCGCATCACCGACGAATTGAGCTACGGCATCCGCGGCAAGCTGTTCCAGAACCTGTCGAAGGAGACGGTCACGATCCGTCACACGCCGGGCGATGTCGCGGTGCCATATCGGCAGCACGGCTCCTTCCTGCTCGGTGACGGTGTCGGCGGCGCCGGCGTTCACTGGAACGGCCACCACTGGCGCGCGCTGCCGGCCGACCTGACGCTGCGCAGCACCTACGAAGCGCGCTACGGCAAGAAGTTCATACCGGAAGGCATGTACCTGCAGGACTTCGGCGTGACCTATGACGAGCTCGAGCCGCACTTCGACATGTTCGAGAAGATCTGCGGCACCTCGGGCAAGGCCGGCAACATCAAGGGCCGGATCCAGGCGGGCGGCAATCCCTTCGAAGGCTGGCGTGCCAATGAATATCCGCTGCCGCCGCTGGCATCGCCCAACAGCGCCGTGCTGTTCGAGAAGGCGGCGCGCGAGCTGGGCTTCCATCCCTTTCCGCAAGCCGCGGCCAACGCATCGCGGGCCTACACCAACCCGCACGGCGCACAACTCGGCCCCTGCAACTTCTGCGGCTTCTGCGAGCGCTACGGCTGCTACATGTATGCCAAGGCCTCGCCGCAGACCACGCTGCTGCCGACGCTGATGAAGCGCCCCAACTTCGAGCTTCGCACGCGCTCCCACGTGCAGCGCGTCAACATGTCGGCCGACGGCAAGCGCGCCACCGGCGTGACCTACATCGACGCACAGGGCAACGAGGTCGAGCAGCCGGCCGACCTGGTCGTGCTGTGCGCTTACCAGATGCACAACGTGCGGCTGCTGCTGCTGTCGAACATCGGCAAGAAGTACGACCCGGCGACGGGCGAGGGCGTGGTCGGCCGCAGCTATGCCTACCAGCTCAACGGCGGTGCGACGCTGCACTTCGACAAGGACCAGCCGATGAACCCGTTCGTCGGTGCGGGCGCGAGCGGCCACGCGATGGACGACTTCGACGGCGACAACTTCGACCATGGTCCGCTCGGCTTCATCGGTGGGTCCAGCATCAACTGCATCAACACCGGCGGACGCCCGATCCAGCAACTGGCGCTGCCGGCCGGCACACCCACCTGGGGTGCGGCCTGGAAGAAGGCCGCGAAGGAGAACTACGTCTACCAGACCTCGGTCGGCGCGCAGGGCTCGGTGATGGCCTACCGCGACAACTACCTCGATCTCGACCCGACCTACAAGGACCAGTTCGGCCAGCCGCTGCTGCGCATGACCTTCGACTGGAAGGACAACGACATGGCGATGACCGCCTTCATCGGCACCAAGGTCGAGCAGATCGCCAAGGCGATGGGGCCGAAGCACATCAGCATGGGCTTCAAGAAGAAGGGCGAGCACTACGACGTGCGCCCCTACCAGTCGACGCACAACACCGGCGGCGCCGTCATGGGCACGGACCCGAACACGAGTGCGATCAACCGCTACCTCCAGGTCTGGGACGTGCCGAACGTGTTCGTGATGGGCGCCAGCGCCTTCCCGCAGAACTTCGGCTACAACCCGACCGCCGTTGTCGGTGCGCTGGCCTACTGGTCGGCCAATGCGATCCGCGAGAAGTACCTGAAGAACCCGGGAGCGCTCGCATGACCGGCGCCATGAAGACGCGCCTGCGCGTGACCGGCTTCGGCATCGTGATCGCTGCGCTCATCGCCAACTGGGCCTTCGGGCAGGATGCGCAGCCTACGGCCGGTGCGGCGCTCGCGCCGGCCGCCGAGGCCAAGGCGGCCACGACCGCAACCCCGTCCACGACCGACCCGCTGAGATCGGAGAGCGTCGTGTAGGG
>CAIQMJ010000222.1 GCA_903872875.1 uncultured Variovorax sp. | reverse complement strand
GGTCGCGGTCGGGCGCACCGTGCTGATGGTCGAGCACAACATGAGCGTGATCGAGCGCATCGCGGACACCATCAGCGTGCTGCAGCGGGGCCGCATCATTGCCGAGGGGCCGTACGCCGAGGTGTCGGTGCATCCGCAGGTGCTCGAGGCCTACATGGGCAGCCAGGACGCCGGGCTCGCCGAACTCGCCGGAGCGAACCATGAATGAGGTTGGCGAGGCCGTGCCGCCGATGCTGGAGATCCGGGGCCTGCAGGCGTTCTACGGCGAGTCGCACGTGCTGCATGGCGTCGACTTCCACGTGCGCCAGGGCGAGGTCGTTACCGTGCTCGGGCGCAACGGCGCCGGCCGCACGACGCTGCTCAAGTCGATCATGGGATTGGTCGGCAAGGTGAGCGGATCGGTCCGGCTGAATGGCGCCGACATCACCGGCTTTGCGCCGCATCACGTGGCGCACCGCGGCATCGGCTACTGCCCCGAAGAGCGGGGCATCTTCGCCAGCCTCAGCTGCGAGGAGAACCTGCTGCTGCCGCCGGTCATCGGCGTGGGCGGCATGAGCATCGCCGAGATCTACGAACTCTTTCCCAACCTGAAGGAACGCCGCACAAGCCCGGGCACACGGCTCTCCGGCGGCGAACAGCAGATGCTCGCGCTCGCCCGCATCCTGCGCACCGGCGCGCGGCTCCTGCTGCTCGACGAGACCTCCGAAGGCCTCGCCCCGGTGATCGTCAAGGCCATCGCACGCGTGATCCGCACGTTGCGCGACAAGGGCTTCACCGTGGTGATGGTGGAGCAGAACTTCCGCTTCGCGGCGCCGCTCGCGGATCGCTTCTACGTGATGGAGGGCGGCCGCATGGTCGAGCAGTTTCCCGCCAGCGAGCTGGCCGCGCGCATGGACATGCTGCACACGCATCTGGGGGTCTAGGATGAAAAACCCACGCACATCGCGCCAGTTCCTTCAGGCGGCCGAGGGCCATTGACATGGACATCTTCGGCGTCCCTTCGCAGGCCCTCTTCGGACAGCTGCTCATCGGCCTCATCAACGGCTCGTTCTACGCCTTGCTCTCGCTGGGCCTGGCCATCATCTTCGGCCTGCTGCGCATCATCAATTTCGCGCATGGCGCGCAGTACATGTTCGGCGCGTTCGTCGCGTACCTGCTGCTGAACAAGGCCGGCATCGGCTACTGGTGGGCGCTGCTGCTCGCGCCGCTCGGCGTCGGCGCGGTGGGGGCGGCGGCCGAGCGCTTCATGATCTCGCGCCTCTACCGGGTCGACCACCTCTACAGCCTGATGCTGACCTTCGGACTCGGGCTGATCGTGCAGGGCGTATTCCTCAGCGAATACGGTTCGTCGGGCCAGCCTTACCCGATGCCGCAGCAGCTCGCCGGCGGCCACAACCTCGGCTTCATGTTCCTGCCGAACTACCGCGTCTGGGTGATCGGCCTGTCGATCGCGGTCTGCCTGTCGGCCTGGTTCCTGATCGAGCGGACGCGCCTCGGCGGCTACCTGCGCGCCGCCACCGAGAACCCGACGCTGGTGCAGGCCTTCGGCATCAACGTGCCGAGGCTGCTCACGCTCACCTACGGCGCGGGCGCCGCGCTCGCCGCACTGGCCGGCGTGATGGCCGCGCCGATCTACCAGGTCGGCCCCCTGATGGGCACCGAAATGATCATCGTCGTCTTCGCCGTGGTGGTGATCGGCGGCATGGGTTCGATCATGGGTTCGATCCTGGCGGGGTTCGGGCTCGGCGTGGTCGAGGGGCTGACCAAGGTTTTCTACCCCGAGGCTGCCAGCACCGTCGTCTTCGTGATGATGGCGCTGGTGATCCTCGTCAAGCCGAACGGACTGTTCGGCGCCAGGAGCTAGCACGATGAACACCCTGACCCTGCGCCTTGCGGAGCCGCTCGCGGTGCGCCGCATACAGGCGGCAGCCTTCGCCGCAATGATCGCCTTCTTCGCGATCGCGCCGCTCTTCATCTATCCGGTCTACCTGATGAAGGTAATGTGCTTCGCGCTCTTTGCGTGTGCCTTCAACCTGCTGATCGGCTTCTGCGGCCTGCTGTCCTTCGGACATGCGATGTTCTTCGGTGTCGCCGGCTACGCGACCGCCCACGCCGCCAAGGTCTGGGGCCTGACGCCCGAGCTCGCAGTGCTCTTCGGCATGGCATGCGCCGGCACGCTGGGGCTCGCCACCGGCCTGTTGGCCATCCGCCGGCAGGGCATCTACTTCGCGATGATCACGCTCGCGCTCGCGCAGATGGTGTACTTCTTCGTGCTGCAGGCGCCCTTCACCGGCGGCGAGAACGGCTTGCAGGCCGTACCGCGCGGCAGGCTCTTCGGCCTGATCGATCTCAACCAGCCGGCTGCGCTCTACGCCTTCGTCTTCGCGATCTTCGTCGCCGGCTTCTTCGCGGTCTGGCGCATCGTCCATTCGCCGTTCGGGCAGGTGCTCAAGGCCATCCGCGAGAACGAGCCGCGCGCCATTTCGCTGGGCTACGAAGTCGATCGCCACAAGCTGCTGGCCTTCGTCCTGTCCGCCACGCTGGCCGGCGCTGCCGGCGCGGCCAAGGTGCTGGTCTTCCAGCTCGCCGCATTGCCGGACGCGCACTGGAGCATGTCGGGCGAGGTCGTGCTCATGACCTTGCTCGGCGGCCTCGGCACGCTGCTCGGGCCGGTGGTCGGCGCGGCCGTCATCGTGATGATGCACAACTACCTCGCGCATCTCGACGCCTGGGTCATGACGATCCAGGGCGTGATCTTCGCGGTCTGCGTGCTCGCCTTCCGGCGCGGCCTGATCGGCGAGATCGCGCATCGCATCGGGCGGCCGCTGTGAGCGTGCTGCAGGTGGAGCGGGCCGAGGGCTATGCGGTCCTCACGCTCAACCGCCCGGCCGCGCGAAACGCCTTGTCGCACGCATTGCGCGCGGCGTTGCGCGATGCGCTCGACGCGCTGTCGCGCGATCCGGCGGTGCAGGTGCTGATCCTCACCGGCGCTGGCGACGTGTTCTGCGCCGGCCTCGATCTGGCCGAACTCGGCGCGAGCGGCAACCATCTGCAGCAGCTGCTCGACGAGAGATCGCCGGTGGATGCGCTGGCCAGCTTCAAAGGCCCGGTGATCGGGGCCATCAACGGTGCGGCGGTCACCGGCGGCTTCGAGCTTGCGCTGGGTTGCGATGTGCTCATCGCATCGCCGCGCGCACGCTTCGCCGACACGCACGGCCGCGTCGGCCTGCTGCCGATCTGGGGGCTGAGCCAGAAGCTGAGCCGGCTGATCGGCATCGCGCGCGCCAAGGAGCTGTCGCTGACCGGCAACTTCCTGGATGCGCAGCGCGCCGAGACATGGGGCCTGGTGAATCGCGTGGTGCCGGCCGACGAACTGCTGCCCCAGGCACGTGCACTCGCGCTCGACATGCTCTCGCTCGCACCCGGCCTGCTCGCGGCCTACAAGAAGCTCATCGACGACGGCTTCGCAGCAGGCTTCGGCGACGCGCTGGCCATCGAGCAGCAGCAGGCGCGCGCGCTCAATGCGACGCAGGGCGCCGCGGGCATCGAAGGGCGTCGCCAGGACGTGCTGGCGCGCGGCCGCCTGCAGGCGGGAATTTCTGAAAGACAACCCAGAAGTGTCCTTTCGGACGAGGCCGCCGACAGGCAGAACGGCCACCATCGGTCCGACACCCATTCCTATAACGACGGAGACAACAGATCATGAGATCAATGACGAGACACTGCTCCCGGCTTGCCGCGGCAGCTGCAGCCGTGGCCGCGATGACGACCGGCCTCGCGGGCCACGCGGCCGACACCGACCCGGTCAAGATCGGTGTGCTGACCGACATGACCGGCTTCCTGTCGTCGTCGCTGGGCCCCGGCTCGGTGGACGCAGCCAGGATGGCGATCGAAGACTTCGGTGGCCAGGTGCTAGGCAAGAAGATCGAATTCGTCTCGGCCGATCACCAGAACAAGCCCGACGTCGGCCTGGCGACTGCACGCAAGTGGTACGAGAGCGATGGCGTCGACGTGATCGCCGACGTCGGCAACTCGGCCGTCGGGCTGGGCGTCCAGGAGCTGGCGAAGGACAAGAAGAAGCTGGTCTTCTACTCCGGCGCCTCCAGCTCGATCTTCACCGACAAGGCCTGCTCGCCCTATGGCACGCAGTGGAGCCACGACACCTACATGTTCGCCAGCGCGCTGCCGGCCAAGCTCACGCGGGCGGGCGACAAGACCTGGTACTTCGTGACGGCCGACTTCGCGTTCGGCCAGGCGCTCGAAGCCGATGCGACGCGCGCCATCAACGGCGCCGGCGGCAAGGTGGTGGGCAGCGTCCGCCATCCGCCGAACAGCACGGACTTCTCGTCCTTCCTGATGCAGGCCTCGTCGTCCAAGGGCAGCGTGGTGGCGCTCGCCAACGCGATCACCGACACCACGAATTCGATCAAGCAATGGAACGAGTTCCAGATGGGCGGCAAGTCGCAGAAGCTGGTCGCGCTGACGCTGCTGCTCAACGACGTGCGGGCGCTCGGCCTGCCGGTGGCGCAGGGCACGGTGTTCTCGACCGTCTTCTACTGGGACCTCGACGACAAGACCCGCAGCTTCTCGAAGCGCTTCTTCGAGCGCAACAGGTTCATGCCGGCCGAAGCCCATGCCGGCACCTACAGCGCGGTGCTGCACTACCTGCAGGCGGTCAAGGCGGCGGGCACGAAGGACGCCGACGTGGTACGCGTCAAGATGCGCGAACTGCCGGTCAACGACTTCTATTCCGACGGCGTCAGGATCCGCGAAGACGGCCGCGTGATGCGCCAGACCTACATCGCGCAGGTCAAGACGCCGGCCGAGTCGAAAGGCCCGTGGGATCTGTACAAGATCCTGGAGACGGTGCCGGCCGACCAGAGCTGGCGGCCATTGGCCGAGTCGCAATGTCCGCTCGTGAAGAAGCCGGCATGACGGCCTCGGCGATCAACGATAACCGGCGCGTCGCCATCGTCACCGGCGGCGGATCGGGCATCGGACGCGCCGCCGCGCTGCAGCTCGCGACGGACGGGCTGCGGCTGGTGGTGAGCGACATCGACGAGGCCGCCGCGCAGGCGACGGTGCGGCTGATCGAAGCCGCAGGCGGCGAAGCGATGGCCGTGCGCGCCGACGTGAGCCAGGACGCGGACTGCGAGGCCCTGGTCGCGCACACCGTCGAACGCCACGGCCGGCTCGACGTGGCGTTCAACAACGCCGGCATCGCCGGCTATCCGCTGCTGACGGTCGACCACAGCCCGGCGCAATGGCAGCGGGTGCTCGATGTCAACCTCACCGGCG
>CAIQMJ010000221.1 GCA_903872875.1 uncultured Variovorax sp. | reverse complement strand
TTGTCGCGCATGTCCTTGCTCGTTCCGGTCTTCACTGCAGACCAGAAGCGTGTGCCGAGCACGCTGTCGACGCCGAACGTCCGGGTGCGCGCATTCGCATCCGACAGGATGTCGCCGACGATGAAGGCCGCGCGCGGATCGATGGCGGGCGTGAAGTCCACCGCGACGGTGCGTGCACGCGACGGCAGCACGAAGCGTGTCGTGCTGTAGCGGCCGCCGTTGGCCAGCGTGCGGTAGGCATTGCTCAGGTTCAACAGCGATACCTCGGCGCTGCCAAGTGCCAGGCTGTAGCCGTAGTAGCCGCCGCCTTCTCGCAGCGGCAGCCCCGTGCTGCGCAACTGGCGAGCGAAGGACTCGGGTGACACCATGACCAGCGTGCGTACCGCCGGCACATTCAGCGATGCCGCGAGCGCGGTGCGCACCGACACCGCTCCCTTGAACTGGTGGTCGTAATTCTGCGGAATGTAGAGCCCGCTTGCCGTGCTGATCTGCGCGGACGAATCGTCCAGCAACGATGCCGCCGTGAGGCGCCGCTCGGCGATCGCCTGCGCGTACAGCAGCGGCTTCAGCGTGGAGCCCGGCTGCCGCTGCGCAAGTACGCCATCGACCTCGGCCGCGCGGCTCAAGGTGCCAGAGGAGCCGACCCAGGCCAGCACGTCGCCGCTCGCGTTGTCGAGCACGACGAGTGCGCCGTCTTCCACATGCCGTCCGCTGAGCTCGCGCAGGTGGCGTTGCAGCGTACCGAGCGCAAAGCGCTGCAGGGGGGCGCGCAGCGTGGAGCGCACTGCGGCCCCAGCTGGCCCGGGGTCGTGGGTCGCGGCGTCGCGGATCACCCGGGCAGCGACATGGGGCGCGATGCCTTCGCTTGAATCGAAGGCGCGCCGTTGCAGTGCGGCGCTGGCGAACATGTCGATCGCGCTGCAGTCGGGTCGCGTGGTCGGCTCCATCGCGCGGAGCACCTCGCAGGCGCGCTGCGCCACGAGCGCAGGCCGCGCATTGGGCGCGCGCACCAGGGCCGATGCGACCGCGGCCTCGCGCGCATCGAGGCCGTGCGGCGCCTTGCCGAACAGGGTGCGCGAGAGCGCATCGATACCCACGATCTCGCCGCGGAACGGCACGGTGTTGAGGTACGCCTCGAGGATCTGGTCCTTGCGCCATTGGCGCTCAAGCTGCGCCGCCGCCACGGTCTGGCCGAGCTTCTGCGTCAGCGTGCGTCCACTGCCCGCGCGTCGCAAGTCATCGTCGAGCAGCCCGGCCAGCTGCATCGTGATGGTCGATGCGCCGCGCGTGCGCGTGTTCCAGAGATTGCCCCAGGCGGCCGCCGAAACGGCCCGCCAGTCGACGCCGCTGTGCTCGAAGAAGCGCCGGTCCTCGCTCAGCACCATGGCGGTCCGCAGCGCCGGCGAGATGTCGGCCAGCGCGATCCATTGCCCGCGGCGCACCGTGGCGTCGGTGCGCACGCGCTGCAGCAGTGCGCCGTCACGGTCGAGCACGGCTGTGTCGGAAGGATGAAAGTCATGTCGCACCTCATCGAAACCTGCGAGCGCCCAGGCCGGCGCGGCTGCGGCGCAGCCGAGCCACAACGCCGCCATGGCGAACCATCCCCCAGGCAGGCTCGCACGCCCGGAATTCAGTCTGCGCAGAAAGCGAAGCGGGACTACTCGCACATGCGACTCCGTGGTGTCGGCAATCGCGAACTCTGCACGCACCTTGGCGCGATGCGGTGCATTCCCTGCCGCCGCAGCTTCAGGAGATCCAGATGAAGACACTTGCGCTCGTGCTCGTCGCTTCCGCCGTGTTGGCCGGCTGCGTCGTCGTGCCCTACGACCAGCCCCGGCCCTATCGACCAGGACCGGGCTACTCGGACCGTGACCGGGATGGTGTGCCCAACCGCTATGACCGGGATCGAGACGGCGACGGCGTGCCGAACCGCTACGACCGACGCCCTGGCGATCCGGGTCGGTACTGAGGCACGTTCCTCGAAGCGTGAGAAGTCGCCGGTAGGCATGTTGTCGTGAAACCCCTCAGGGGCGTTCGTTGGCCAGTCGATGGAGTTGATGGGCTGCCCGACGGAGGAGAGATTCCTTTTTCGGTTGCAGCTCCGGAGAATCCGGTGCTGGATGAATCCCATGGTCGATGAAGTACTGATCGACCTCGTGGATCGTCACCACCTTCGATCGATGGAAGGGAACCCCGGCGACCAGGGTGCCGTCGGGTAGAAATCCGACCGTTGCATGCCGGTGCAGGACGCCATGAGCAGGCATCACCGCCTTGACCCGACCGTTCCAACGCCGCTGTACTGCATCCCGAAAAGCGGCCGGGTCGTAGAAGCTGGGCGCCGCCGGGAAGATGGCGCGGCTCTTCAATACATGCTCGACCTCTGCCATGTTCCGGAGTGCCACAGGCCGCTCGCCCGGCAGCTGCAGTCCAACCTCCCCGGTGGCGAGAGGCCAGACCGTTGCGTACGGGCAATCGCGCGGGGGTTGTTGCGCGCTCACGGTCAATCGGCCTTGCCAGTGCTGCTGCACGCGTCCCGTGAGTTCCAGGAGTCCATGTTCGAATGTCTCGCGAAGCTCACGGAGCCTGGACTTCTCCGTGAGCTTCGCGCAGGCCTCTTGGTAGCTGTTCGCGTGAAATTTTCCTCCCTCGGCCGTCCGTCCGGATATGCCGCCCCGCCGGTTGTCCATCCACACCTGCGCTTCGTCGCTGACCCTGGCTTCCGAACGGTGCGCAAGTACCCTGACCGAGATTCCGAAATCTCGCTGAATCAGCGCGGCAAGTGTCTGGTTCTGCCGTTGCTGTGCGTCGGTCGGCTGTCTGCGGCCTGGGGCCGCTGCTGCCAGGGACGATGCCGGCAGGTGGTTGGTTCGTGTCGTCTGTGCCGCAGTCCGCTGTTCAGCCGTGCGGCGGTTGCCGCTGGTCGTCGCCTCCGACGTGAACATGCCGGCACGAAAGCGCTTCTTCTCTTCGGAGGTCATGACCGCCGTGTAGATCACCTCGGACCGCTGGCGCGCAGCCATGACGCCGGACGGGTTCGCATTGGCGTTGGGGCCTGTGCCTGTGCCCGTGCTGCGCACGGCCGATGACTCAGTCCCTGTCGCGCGCGTGGGTGGAATCGCTGAAGTCATGAGAGGCTTTCGCTTTCAGGAAGCCGGACACCGGAAAGTGGCCGCCATCGAGTTTTTCCCGTGCCCGAAAAGCCGCCCCTGCGCATCCCGAAATGAAGAGCGGGCCCGCGAAGTCACCCCGGGTGTCGTTGCGGGATGGCCTCTCACTTCGCAGCCTCCACCTTGACCCGCGCATTCGGCGTTTCGCCGAACATCTCAGGCGCGTACATCGCCTCGACCCGGCTCGGCGGCAATGCGAAGTCGCCGACGTTGTTGAGCCGCACCGTGTATTCCATCTTCACCACGCCCTTGGGCAGGTACTCGTAGTAGCTGCGGAAGGACTCGAAGCTGCGCTCCTCGAAGGCCGGCGAGCCGTTGCCGCTTTTCTTCTCGCCCTGCGTCGCGATCTGCGAGTCGCGGCCCAGGCCGCTGCCCAGGATGGTCGCGCCGCCCGGCACCGGGTCGCTGATCACGACCCAGGTCATGTCGGCGCTCGCGTTGACCTCCAGCGTCACGCGCAGCACGTCGCCGCGCGTGTACTTGCCCGCGACCGCCTGCTCGACCGGCGTCACCGTCTTCTTGATCGCGTAACCGGCCGCGAACGGTGCCTTCAGCTGCACGGCGGCGACCGATTGCAGCGTGAGCCACGGCTTGCCGCTGCCGTTCTGCGTGACGGTCAGGGTCTCCCTGGTCGGCAGCTGCCAGGGCAGGAACATCGTGTTGTTGCGCAGGTTGCCCGGCGAGGCCGGCGCGCCGAACCAGGTCGTCTGGTTGGGTGCGCCGCCGGCGTCGCTCGCCTTCACGCGATCGACCCGGCTCCAGTCGATGCTCTCGGTGCGCGCTGCCGAATCGGCGCCGCCGACCGGTGGCGGGCGCAGCAGCGCGGTCGTCGTGCCGGCCACCGGCGTGCTCTCGAAGACCTTCGAGAACCTGTCCAGCGCCAGGCCGCCCCAGAGGTTGGCGGTGGTCGTGTGCCAGGCGCCGTTCTGCTGCCGGCCGATGAAGCCGTTGGCCAGCTTCCCGATGTCGTCCTTCCACGCCGGGTCGTCCATCACCGCGAGCAGCAGCCGCGCAGTGTTGACGTCGCCATTGGTCATCAGCCACCACCAGTAGTCGTCCTGCTCGGTGCTGAAGATCACCTTCGTGCCCTGGTAGCTCAGGCGCGCCTTCAGCACGTTGTTGGCTTCGTCCAGACGCTGCTGGCGCTGCGGCACGTCCTGCACGCGCTTGAGGATCTGCAGCCAGTCGATCACCGCGCTGGTCGGCCACTGGTTCGGTGCGATCGTGATGCTGCCGAGCATCCGGCCTTCCGCCTTGCCGTAGCGCGACAGCGCCTCCAGCGCTGCCAGCTTGCGCACGTCGAGGTCCTTGCGCGGGCTCCAGAACTCGCGCTGGATGCGGCCTTCGACGAAGGCGATCAGGCCGGCTTCCATCGGCGCGCGAACGTCGTCGGCAATGGCGAAGGCCGGGTCGATCGCAGCGGCCTCGTTCGTCGCGGCGAGCAGGTACGCGGTGAGGGTGTCGCTGCCGCGGTTCGACTCGCCGTCGCGCGGCGGGAAGTAGCTGGCGAGCCCGTCGCCGTCGAGGTAGCTGGGCAACTGCGCGAGCACGCCCTGCCACATCTTCGCGTCGCGCAGGCCGACCGATTTGCTGGTCTTCTGCTCGAGGCAGGCGAAGGGGTAGTTGGCGAACCAGTCGCGCACGCCGGGCATGCCCTCGGCCAGCTTCGGCTGCAGGCTGAGCCGGAGGCCGCCGCGGCCGGGCAGGGCGTCGGCCGGCGGTGCCACGTCGAGCGAGAAGCTGCCGTCGACCTGCACCAGCGTGGCCTGCTGCACGGTGAGCGGCACGGCCGGCACGATGCGCTGCCGCACCTTGAGCGCGTCACGCGCGCCGCCGACCGTGTCCTTCGCTTCGATCTCCCAGAGGATCGCTTCGGCACGCGTCTGCGCGAGCTGGGCGGGCGCCGTCACGTTCCATGCGATCTCACGCGATTCACCGGCGGGGATGTCGACCGTCTGCGGTTCCAGCGTGAGCAGCGTGGCGCGCGGCGTTGCCTCGACCTTCATCGGCTTCTGGGTCGTGTTGCGCACGGTGATCTGCGCGCGGAACTGGTCGTCCTCGCGCACCAGCGGCGGCAGGCCGCTGATGATCTGCAGGTCCTGCGTGGCCTGGATCGTGGCCTGGCCCGTACCGAACAGGCCGGTGCCGGCATCGGCCACGGCGACGATCCGGAAGGTCGTCAGCGCATCGTTGAGCGGCACCGTCACCACGGCCTGGCCGTTGGCGTCGAGCACGACCTTCGGGTTCCACAGGAGCAGCGTGTCGAGCAGCTCGCGCGTCTGGCCCTTGCCGCCGCCGCCGCCCGCAGGCACGGCCTTGCGGCCGTAGTGCCGACGCCCGACGATTTCCATCTGCGCGGTCGACGTGCTCACGCCCCAGCTGCGGCGCTGGAGCATGGCGTCGATCAGGTTCCAGCTGTCGTTGGGCATCAGCTCCAGCAGCGCCTGGTCGACCGCAGCCAGCGCGACCTCGGCGCCCGCCGCCGGCTTGCCGTCGGGCAAGGTGGCCGAGATCGTGACCTGGGCCTTGCCGCGCACCGGGTAGCTGGGCTTGTCGCTCGACACCTTCACGTCGAGCTGGTGGGCGCGCGCGCCGACGCGGATCTCGGCCAGGCCGAGCCGGTAGGCCGGCTTGCTCAGGTCGACCAGCGCGGTCGGCGCCACGTATTCGCGGCCTTCGTACCAGAAGGCGGTCCACCATTCGCGCGGTGCCTTGAAGCCCCAGGTGAAGAAGCTGTACCAGGGCACCTCGCGCAGCCGGCCGCGCAGCGCGAGCACGCTCACGTAGGCGTTCGGACCCCACTCGGGCTTGACCTCCAGCGTCACCGTCGGGTCCTGGCCATCGAGCTGCACCACGTGCGTCTCGATCACGCCTTCGCGCTCCACCGAGACCAGCGCGGTCGCGAAACGGAACGGACTGCGAACCTGGAACTTCGCGACCTCGCCGGGCTGGTAGCTCTTCTTCTCGGGCAGCACGTCGATGCGGTCGTGGTCTTCGCCGCCGAACCACAGTTCGCCCTGCTTCGTGACATAGACCGAGCTTGCCGCCTTGCTGGTGCGGCCGGCCTTGTCCGTCGCCGTGACCACCAGCTCGACCTGGCCCGCTTCCTTCAGGTCGGCCTCGCACAGCACCAGGCCGCGCGAGTCGCTCTTGCCGCTGCAGACCGATCCCAGGTCCTTCACGTCGGTCTTGTTGTCGTAGGTGTAGAAGCCGCCGACCATGCGCTTGCGGCTGGTCGTGGTGATGCGCGCCACCGCCTGCACGTCGATCTTCGTGTCTGCGGCGGGCTTGCCGTTCAGGTCGAGCGCGAGCGCCTGGAACTTGAGCTTGCGATTGGTAGAGACCCAGCCCTCGGTCTTCAGTCCGGCGATCACCTCGGCCGGCCACAGCGTCTGCGTACTGCGGATCGTCTGCACCTCGCCGCTCGGATCGGCATAGCTGCCTTCGATCAGCAGTTCGCGCGGCGTCGCCTTGGCGAGCGGCACCTCGTTGATCGTGAGCTTGCCGGCGCCGTTGCGGTCCAGCGTCAGGGGCAGCTTGTCGGCGATCACGCGCGTGTCGTCCGACGCGCTCGCCTCTTCGCCGGGGTCGGTGTCGGCCGACTCGCCGCGCTGGCGCGGCGGCGCGAAGCTGAAGCCGTCGTAGTCCGCGAAGTCCAGGCGCTTGGCGCGCACCATGGCGGACACGCGCACCGGCAGGTTGACCGCACCGCCGCCCGCCACGTAGTTGATCTGAACGTCGGTCGGCAGCGAGGTCACGGCAACCAACGGCTTCTTGTCGCTCGGGCCGATGCGGCCTTCGAGCACCGGCAGACGGAATTCCTCGACGCGGAACTGGCCGGTCGCGTAGTTCGGGCCGCTGTCGTCGGATTCCTCCTCGTCCTCCGATTTGCTCTTGGCCGCGGGCGCCGAGGCGCGGAGGCTGACCTGGTAGACGCCCAGCTTGGCCGCCTGCGGGATCGCGAAGCTGTTCTCCGCGCTCAGACCGCCGGTCGCGGTGCCGCGCCAGTTGACCGGCTGCGTGAACTGCTGGCCGCTGCCGACATGGGTGATGACCAGCGTGCCGGGCCGCGCGTCGGGCAGGCCGAAGCCCTTGCTCGTCTGCGTGCGCAGCAGGTGCTTCATCGATACCGTTTCGCCGACGCGCAGCAAGGTGCGGTCGAAGATGGTGTGCGCCACGCGGTCGGCCTCGGGTTCCAGGCTGGTCGGCACGTTGAAGCGCCAGGGCTCGATGCCGCGCTGCCAGTCGCTCCAGGTGAAGGCGAGGTCGTCGACGCCCTTGGCGTCCCTGGCACGGGCGCTGACGAAATAGGCGTTGTTGCCGCCGTAGTCGCTGTCGTCGCTTTCGTCGTCACCCGAGCCGCAGCCCGGCGCCGTGGGCGAAACGCCCTCGAAGCGCGCGATGCCTTGCGCATCGGTGGTGGCGGTGGCGACCTCGCGGCCGCGGCAGTCCGACACGCGAACCGCCGCGCCGGCGACCACCGCGCCCTTGTCGAGCGTCGTGACCCAGGCGATGGAATTTTCGCGGCCGAGCTTGAAATGCACGGCCAGGTTGGTGGCGAGCGCGGTGGTGCGCACGTACATCGTGCGGCTGTCGCCATAGCGGTCGTCGAGCAGCACTTCGCCGAGCTTCTGCGACGCGATCTCCAGCACATGGAAGCCGGGCGTCAGCGGGATGCCGACCACCTCGAAGGATCGCGGGTCGCCGCTCTCGGCCTTGGGCATGTCGAGCGTCTTCACGCCGGCCTGGCCGCCGAGCAGCGACAGCATGCGCGACTGCACGCGGTCGGCGCTGTCGCGATCGATCACCTTCGGCAGGGCGCCCTTGACGTCGCGTGCAGCGACCTTGCGGTCGATCGTGTAGCTGCTCTCGTAGCGACGCACCTTGCGGAACCACGCGATGATTTCCGCATCGGTCCTCGGATTCATGTCGCTCACCTTGCCCGGCGTGAGCGCATTGACCTGCAGTGCGGGCTCGACGCGCCGCACCGTCACCGGCATCAGCGCGACGCCGCCCGGTTCGGCCAGCCGCTCGACCACGCCGAAGGGCGAGGCCGCGAACTTGGCGAGCGGCGGCATCGTGCCGGTCGCGACCTTCAACGGAAAGCTTTCGGGCGCGGCCACCGGGCGGCCCGAGGCGTCCTCGAAGCCCGACGGAAGTTCGATGGTGAATGCGGTGCTTTCGGGGAAGGGCGGATTGAATCTCAGCCCGTCCATCGCCGCGTCATCTGCACCGTCCTCGAGGGCAGGCTCGAAGGTCTTGCCGCCGCCTTTCAGGCGGATCTGGGCTGCGAGCTTGCGCACGACCGGCGCGTTGAAGCGCAGTTCCATCGGACGCAGCGGCAGGCAGGCGGCCTGGGCGTTTTCGCGCTCGCAGCTGAAGGTCAGGGCGAAGGGCTCGCGCACCTCGAAGGCGAAGCGACGCTCCACGCTGTTCGCGATGCCCGAGGGCGTGGCAACGCCCTTTCCGTAGACCAGCTGGACGCGGCTGGCCGGCGTCAGCGTGCGATTGCATTGCAGCGCAACGTAACGCAGCGGTTCCTTCGCGGCTTCCTTGTCGCGGCTCAGCGATTTCAGCAGCGTGTCGCGCTCCGAGCCTTCGAGCAGCCGTACCGGCACGCGTTCGCCGACGCCGTCGGCCGCGCACCACACGTTGTCGCGCACGCTCTGCAGCGTGGCCGGGCCGTTGAGTTCCAGCAGGAACTGCTGCTCCTCGTCGATCTTTCCGTAGCTGGGCCGGATCGTGCGCACGAAGGGGCCACCGGTGCTGAATTGGAAGCGGTCGGTGCCGGTCAGTTCCTTCCCCGCCGGCGGCTTGAAGGACGCGATCCGCGTGATGTTGCAGCGCACGCCGGGGGGCAGGTCGTTCTCGAAGTCGAAGACCCACTGTCTGTCACTGGTCCAGCGTGCCGTGCCTTTTCCGGCCGCTGCGTCGCTGCAGCTCACCGCCAGCGGTGCGGGCGCCTTCGGATCACCGAAATCGACGGCGGCCTGGTCGAACTTCGCCACCACCTGCCGCACGCGCGACACCTCGCCCTGGGGCGTGACGCTGGTGATCTGAAGTGCCTGGGCCTGGGCGGCCGTCAACAGGCTGCCGGCGAGCAGCAGCATCCTCGGTGTCCAACGGCTCATGCGGTCTCGCTCCTGCTGTTATGGGTATGGGGCAGCAGCCTAGCCGATCGCGTGCTGCCTCCGCGTCGGCCGACGCCCCTTCCGTCCTGCGGTTTTCTACAATCGAGGTTCCGTCATGCGTGTGTCGCGCGAGACTGCAAGCAGGGCCACGCCGACCAATGAAACGCTACTGGGAAATCGATGCACTGCGCGGGCTGATGCTCGTGCTGATGACGTTGACCCATCTGCCGTCCCGCCTGACCGACCCGCTGGGCCAGCCGCTGGGCTTCGTGTCGGCGGCCGAGGGCTTCGTGCTGCTGTCCGCCTTCATGTCCGGGCTGATCTACAGCCGCGTGGGCTACCGCGAGGGTGTCGACGCGATGCGGCTGGCCTTCCTGAAGCGCGCCTTCAAGGTGTATCTGGCGCAGGCGGCCACGCTGCTGTTCCTGTTCACCATCATTGCCTTCGTCGGGCTGCGCATCGATCAGCCCGCGGTGACCAACCTGCTGTCCTATTACCTGGCGCAGCCGCGCGACGGCTTTCTTTTCG
>CAIQMJ010000220.1 GCA_903872875.1 uncultured Variovorax sp. | reverse complement strand
CGCGCTGGTCGCGGTGCTCGCGATGGCGACCGGCGCGGCCGTCGCGCAGACCGGACTGATCGCCTTCGTCGGCCTGGCTGCGCCGCACCTGGTGCGCTCGGCCGTCAAGACCACGCATGCGCGCTTGATCCTGCTGTCGGCCGTGATGGGCGGGCTGCTGCTGATGACGGCCGACCTGCTCGCGCGCTGGCTGATCGCGCCACAGGAACTGCCGGTCGGCGTGCTGACGGCGGTGCTTGGCGGCAGCTACCTGCTGTGGCTGATGCACCGGAGAAGCCGATGAGCGCGCGGGACGTGTCGACGCCCACTGCGCTCGAAGCGCGCGGCGTCGGTGCCCGGCTCGGCCAGAACGACGTGCTGCACGGCATCGACCTGGCGATCGCGGCCGGACGCTGGACCAGCATCGTCGGGCCGAACGGTGCTGGCAAGTCGACGCTGCTGCGCGTGCTGGCCGGCCTGCTCGCGCACAGCGGCGAGGTGCTGCTGGCCGGTGCGCCGCTGCGGGATCTGCCGGGACGCCAGCGCGCGCGCCGGCTGTCGTGGCTGGGGCAGGGCGGGGCCGGCGAGCCGAGCGCCGACGACCTGATGGTCTACGACGTCGCGATGCTCGGCCGGCTGCCGCACCAGCGCTGGCTGGCCGCGCCGGTCGACGCCGACCGCGCCGCGGTCGAGCGCGCGCTGCGCCGCACGCAGGCCTGGGAGTGGCGCGATCGGCCGCTGGGCCAGCTCTCGGGCGGCGAGCGCCAGCGCGTGCTGCTGGCCCGCGCGCTGGCGGTCGAGGCCGACGTGCTGCTGATGGACGAGCCGCTCGCCAACCTCGACCCGCCGCACCAGTCCGACTGGATGCTCACCGCGCGCACGCTGGTCGAAGCCGGCCACACGGTCGTCAGCGTGCTGCACGAACTGTCGATGGCGCTGTGCGCCGACGAAGTCGTCGTGATGGCCGCCGGCCGCATCGTCCACCACGGCGCCTGCAGCGACACGGCCACCCATCGCGCGCTGGAGCGGGTGTTCGACGAGCGCGTGGCCGTGCACCCGATCGCGGGGCAATGGATCGCTCTGCCGAAGTGATCCAGATGATCGACAACATCGAACCGATTGACTTGATGGACACCTCATGCAGATAGAAACCCCACCCGCCGCCAAGCCCTACGAGAAGCCCGAGGGCGAGCGCCGCGGCATCGTGATCGTCAACACCGGCGACGGCAAGGGCAAGAGCACCGCGGCCTTCGGCCTCGCGCTGCGCGCCCACGGCCGAGGCAAGCCCGTGAAGATCTACCAGTTCATGAAGGTGCCGAGCGCGCGCTTCGGCGAGCACCGCATGTTCGAGCAGATCGGCATACCGATCGAGGGACTGGGCGACGGCTTCAGCTGGAAGAGCCAGGACCTGGAGCGCTCGGGCCAGCTCGCACGCGACGGCTGGGAGAAGGCCAAGGCAGCGATCCTTTCAGGCGACTTCTTCCTGGTGGTGCTCGACGAGATCACCTATCCGCTGATCTATGGCTGGCTGCCGCTCGATGGCGTGCTCGAGACGCTGCGTACACGGCCGAAGCACGTGCACGTTGCGCTCACCGGCCGGCGCTGCCCGCCCGAACTCGTCGAGCTGGCCGACACGGTGACCGAGATGACGCTGGTCAAGCATGCGTTCAAGGCAGGTATTCCCGCGCAGCGCGGCATCGAGGACTGAACGTGCTTGCGCTCGACGCCGTCCTGTTCGAGGTCGCGCGGCTGTTCCTGTGGCCGGTCACGCTGGGCGTGCTGCTGTGCTTCGTCTATGCGGTCTGGAGCCTGGGCGCATTCGGTGTCGAGGCGCTGCAGCGCCGTGGCGATGCGGCACGCGTGCTGGTGCTGCGCACGCCGGCGGCGGCACGCGCGAGCCAGGAACAGATGGAGCTGGCCGTGCTCAAGCAGCTCGAAGGCGTGCGCCTTTGCAGCCGCGTCGCGCCGATGCTGGGTTTGATCGCGACCATGATCCCGATGGGCCCGGCGCTGGTCGCGGTCGCCTCGGGCGAATCGCGAGGTGTGGCGCAAAGCCTGGCGCCAGCCTTTGCCAGCGTGATCGTCGCGCTGGCCTCGGCGTCGATCGCCTTCGTGGTCCACACGGTGCGGCGGCGCTGGCTGATGCGCGAACTGGTCGCCGTGCTCGACGCGCGCGAGGCCGCATGACGCGGCGCCGCTTCGGCATCCTCGACGGCCTGGACGGGGAGGACGACGACCCGGTGCTGTCGGCCATCAACCTGGTCGACGTGTTCCTGGTGGTGATCGGCATGCTGATGATCGCGATCATCCAGAACCCGGTGAACCCCTTTGCACACGACACGCTGACGATCATTCGCAACGCGGGCCGGCCCGACATGGAAATCCTGCAGAAGGACGGGCGGACGGTCACGCGCTTCCGGTCCAGCGGCGCCTCGGGTGCAGGCGATGGCGAGAAGGCCGGCACCGCGTACCGGCTGAAGGACGGAACGATGGTCTACGTGCCGGCCGGCGCGGAGCCGGTGCGGCCGTGAGGCTTGCGCGGCCGGGCGCGGGGCGCGGGCTCGCCTTGCGCGTGGCGTGGCGGATGGGGCTGGCGTGGCTTCTGGCGTGTGTCGGGCCGGCCGTCGCGGCGGGCCAGGCGGCGGACGATGCGGCCGGCGATGCCGCGGCGCCGATCGTCCTGCTGAGCACGCCGCTGGTACCGCCTGCGCGCCTCGCCGGCCTGCAGGCGGCCGCGCAGAAGGCTGGCGTGCCCTTGCGCACGGTGCGTGCCGCGCAGGACGACGCAGAGACATTGGCGCGCGCACTCGACGGCGCCGCGCTGCTGCTGATCGACGCGCCGCACGCCAGCGTGGCGCAGGCCGCCGCGGCCCGCTTCGGGGACCGGATCGCGCAGGGCCGCATGCCGTACGTGCTGATCGGAGAGGCGGCGTCGGTCGGCAAGAACGAGCCCTTCGCCGTGCCGCCGCTGGGCGGGGAGCGCGGCGTCGAAGCGGCCTGGGCGCAGCGGCTGCGGGCCTACTGGCGCTTCGGCGGTGCGGCCAACACGGCGGCTGCGATGGTCGCGCTGCGACGGATCGGCGACGCATCGGGCCTGCCGGAGCCGGTCGAGTTGCCGCCGGCCGGCTTCTACCACCCGGCATGGCCGCGCATCGAGCGCGACATCG
>CAIQMJ010000219.1 GCA_903872875.1 uncultured Variovorax sp. | reverse complement strand
GTGCCCGAAGCCGCCGAAGCTGCGGCGCCACGCATCTTCGGCTCCGACGTGTCGCACCGGATGGTCGACTTCGCCGAGCGCAACGCCGAGCGCGCCGGCGTCGCGGCGCAGATCGAGTTCCGCGGTGGCGACGCGCTGCAGCGCATGCCGCCGGCCGAGTCGGGTGTCATCGTGCTCAATCCGCCTTACGGCGAGCGCATCGAGGTAGGCGGCGTGGCCGGCACCGCGCGCTTCGGTGCCCGCGAATCAGCCCAGAGCGACAGTGACGAGGGCGGCGAATTCTTTCCGCAGCTCGCGAGCCACTGGAAGAAGAACTACGCCGGCTGGACCGCCTGGGTGCTGACGCCCGACCTCAAGTTGCCCAAGCAGATGCGGCTGAAGGAATCGCGCCGCGTGCCGATGTGGAACGGGCCGATCGAATGCCGGCTGTTCCGCTTCGACATGGTGGCGGGCTCGGCACGCGAGAAGTTCTGAGCAACTGGCACCGCCGCTCACGATGATCGTCATCGACACCAACATTGCACTCGACCTGCTCGTGTTCGACGACCCCTGCTGGGTGCCGTTGCGGATGGCCCTGGCGGCGGGGGAGCTGCGCTGGATCGCGACCGACCCGATGCGCGACGAACTCGCGCGCGTGCTCGGCTATCCGCTGATCGCGAAGCGCCTGCAGAAAGGTGCGCGCGAGCCGTCGGCCGTGCTGGCGGCCTTCGACGCGCAGGTTCTGGCGATCGATGCGCAGCCGGTGCGTGCGCCCTTCGTCTGCAAGGATCCGGACGACCAGATCTTCATCGACCTCGCGGTCGCGCAGCGCGCGCGGCTGCTGAGCAAGGACCATGCGGTGCTGGCGATGCGCAAGCGGCTCGCCACGCTGGGCGTGGCGGTGTCGCCGACGTTCTAGGCTGTCAGTTCGTGCGTGCGCCGTACCAGCGCGCAAGCAGCAGCCCGGCGGCGCGCACGCGCTGCGTATCGCGGCCCCAGCGGCGGCCAGCCGGCAAATGACGCAGCCAGCGCATGCGGCGCGCCGCCAGCGCGAGCCGTTCGCGGACTGGCGCGTCGGCGCTCTCGAGAACGGCGTGCCAGTGGGCGCCCGCTGCATGCGGCGCCGCGCCGTACACCAGCAGCGCCGTGGAATGCAGATAGCTGAGCCAGTCGCGCGTCTGGCATTCGGCCAGGCTCAGCGTCGCGCCGGGGTCGTCCTCGAAGTCGATGTAGCCGATCACGCCGTCCGGGCAATGCATCAGGTTGCGCACGAAGGCCTGGCTCAGGTACAGGCCGCGCGCATGGACGGCGGCGATGGCGGCCAGCCCGTCGCGCCAGGCCGCCATCAGCGCGGCCGGGCCGGTGACGGCGGCCTGTTCCAGCCGTTCGAGCAGGACGACGGCGGGGCGGCCGTTCTGGCCGAGGTCGGAGATCAGCAGACCGTCCGGCTGCTGTGCCAGCACGGCGGGCACGCGCAGCCCGGCAGCGCCGAGTTCGCGCAGCCGTTGCGCCTCGATCGCGATGGCCGCATCGCCGCCCGGGTTGGGCACCGGCTTGAGCATGTCGAGCTGCAGCGTGGCGGCCAGCAACGCGAGCACGTGATAGCCGAGCTTGCCGTGCCGCGGGCCGGCCTTCTTCAGCCAGACACGCTCGCCGCCGAAGCGATGGCTTTCCACGGCGCCGGTCTGTTGCGGCAGCATCGCCGCGAGGAACCCTGCGTAATCGCCTGGCTCGACCGCCGGGACGGCGCCGTGGCGTGGGTTCTTGCCTGCCAGCGGCCGGTGGCCGCCGCTGCGGAATCGTCGCAATGGGTTCATGCCGCCAGTGCCGCGCCCTGCATCACCGGTTGAAAGCTGTCCGCGCTGGCCAGCGGCCAGTAATTGCGGAAGACCGTGTGCTGATCGCCCAGCGGTCCGAGCAGTGCACCCGGCGCAACCTGCATCACCAGGTTGCTCAGCAGCCGCACTTCGGTGTCGGAAATGCGCCGCACGATGTGGTGGGCGGTGATCTGCTGCGGATGCGCGAGCCCCGCGGCCTGCACCAGCTCCTGCAGCGCGTGCAGCGTGCTGCGGTGGAAGTTGCGCACGCGCTCGGCCTTGGTCGGCACCACCAGCGCCTGCTGGCGCAGCGGATCCTGCGTGGTCACGCCGGTCGGGCAGTTGCCGGTGTGGCAGCTCTGCGCCTGGATGCAGCCGAGTGCCATCATGAAGCCGCGGCCCGCGTTGCACCAGTCTGCGCCGAGCGCCATCATCCGCGCGAGGTCGAAGGCGGTGATCACCTTGCCGGCGCAGCCGAGCTTGATGCGGTCGCGCAGGCCGACGCCCATCAGCGTGTTGTGTACCAGCAGCAGGCCTTCCTGCAGCGGCGCGCCGACGTGGTCGCTGAACTCGACCGGCGCCGCGCCGGTGCCCCCCTCGGCGCCGTCGACCACGATGAAGTCGGGCGTGATGCCGGTCGACTGCATCGCCTTGACGATCGCGAACCACTCCCACGGATGCCCGAGGCAGAACTTGAAGCCGACCGGCTTGCCGCCCGACAGCACGCGCAGCCGTGCGACGAATTCCATCATCGCGACCGGCGTGCCGAAGGCGCTGTGCGACGACGGCGAGATGCAGTCCACGCCGATCGGCACACCACGCGCCGCCGCGATCTCGGCCGTGACCTTCGGTGCCGGCAGCACGCCGCCGTGGCCGGGCTTGGCGCCCTGGCTGAGCTTGATCTCGATCATCCGGACCTGCGGGTCGCGCGCGTTCTCGACGAAGCGCTCCTCGCTGAACGTGCCGTCGTCGTTGCGGCAGCCGAAGTAGCCGGAGCCTATTTCCCAGATCAGATCGCCGCCGTGCACGCGATGGTGCTGCGAGATCGAGCCTTCGCCGGTGTCGTGCGCGAAGCCGCCCATCTTCGCGCCCCGGTTCAGCGCCAGGATCGCGTTGGCCGACAGCGCGCCGAAGCTCATCGCCGAGATGTTGAACACGCTCGCGTCGTAGGGCTGGGTGCAGGTCGTGCCTGCGGACGAGGCCGGGTTGGGCGTGCCGCCGATCACGATCCGGAAGTCGTGGTCGACCAGCTTCGTCGGCTGCATCGAGTGGTTGATCCACTCGTAGCCGGCTGCGCTCACGTCCAGCTGCGTGCCGAAGGGCCGGTTGTCGGGCTCGCCCTTGGCGCGCTGGTAGACCAGGGAGCGCTGCGCGCGCGAGAAGGGTGCGGCTTCGCTATCGCTCTCGATGAAGTACTGGCGCATCTCCGGCCGGATGAATTCCAGCAGGAAGCGCAGGTGGCCGATCACCGGATAGTTGCGCAGGATGGCGTGCGG
>CAIQMJ010000218.1 GCA_903872875.1 uncultured Variovorax sp. | reverse complement strand
CTGGGCGAAGAGCTGGTGCCGAAGGTGCTGAGCCTGGGCGAGGTGCAGAAGGTGCTGGAGCAGCGCTGCTACATGTGCCACGGCGCCGCGATGCAGATGAAGAACGTGCGGCTCGACTCGCCCGAACAGGTCGCGCTGCATGCGCAGGCGGTCTACCAGCAGGCCGTCGTCACGAAGATCATGCCGATGAACAACGCGACCGGCATCACCGATGCCGAGCGTGCGTTGATCGGCCGGTGGTTCGAGGCCGGCGCGAAGACGCAGTAGCCACCGGCGCTCGAGCAGCCGGCACGCGCGATTCGGCGGGGCGTTTCCTTTGGCTTTGCCGAAGGTTGCGCCATGCACAATTGCCGCGTGCACATCCTGCTTATCGAAGACGACCTCGACCTTGGCCGCGCGCTGCAGGCCGCACTCAAGGTGGATGGCCTCAGCAGCGAGTGGCGGCGCCGCGCCGCCGACGCGCCCCGCGTGCTCGACGCTGGCGCCTTCGATTGCGTGCTGCTCGACCTCTCGCTGCCGGACGGCAGCGGCTTCGATCTGCTGGCGCGCTGGCGCAGCGACGGGGCGACGTTGCCGGTCATCGTCATCACCGCGCGCGCCGCGGTGGAGGACCGGCTGGCCGGACTCGATGGCGGCGCCGATGACTTCGTGATCAAGCCCTTCGCCACGGCTGAACTCATCGCCCGCATCCGGGCCGTGCTGCGCCGCTCGGCGCGCCAGGCCAGCGAGGTCTGGACACTGGGCGATCTCGCGCTCGAACCGCGTCGCCATCTTGCATTGCTGCACGGCCAGCCGCTAGACCTGTCGCCGCGCGAGTTCCGCCTGCTGCTCGAACTCGCGCGGGAAGCAGACACCGTGGTGGCCAAGGGCGTGCTGGCGCAGAAGCTGGAACCGCTCGGCGAGCCGCTCGACTTTGCGGCCGTCGAAGTGCATCTGTCCAATCTGCGCCGAAAGATCGGTGCGGCGCGCGTTCACACCGTGCGGGGCGTCGGCTACATGCTCGTGTCATGAAGGCGCTGTGGCGCCCCACGCTGGTCCGGCGTGTGGTCTTCGTCGTGCTCGTGGCCTTCGTGCTGGTACTGATGGCGATCCAGGTGGCCATGTACCTGCAGTTTCGCCAGAGCCTCGCGGTCGACCAGAGGCTGAGCCGGCTTGGCCGCTCGCTGGCGGGGTCGCTCGCGGCGATCGACGACGAACAACGGGCGCTGGCGGTCGTGCGCGCCACCCAGTCGATCTATGCGGAGTTGCGCCTCAGCGGCAATCCATCGGGAACGCTGTTGCTGCAGCTGTCGGACCCGGCAGGCCGCACGGTTTACGGATCGCGCGCGTTGGGCAAGGAGCGGCTCGATGGGCCTGAGGGCCGGGTCGGGACGCAGATGCTCGGCGGCGCGCCTTACTGGGTCTATCGCAGCGACTCCGGACGCTGGTCACTGCAGCTGGCCGAGCCCGAGCGCACGATGGGCCGGGTGCTGCAGAACAACACGCGCGTCGTGCTGCCTTACCTGCTGCTGGCGATGCCGATCGTGGTGCTCCCGGTCTGGCTGGCGGTCTCCTTCGGCCTGCGGCCGCTGCGCCGCGTGGCGGACGCTATCGCGAGGCGTGGCGGCACCGACCTGTCGCCGCTGGCGCTCGAGGTGCGCCATGCTGAACTCGCGCCGCTGGTGGCCGCGCTGGAACGTCTGCTGGCGCAACTGCGCGACAAGCTGGCCCGTGAGCGGGCCTTCGTGCACGACGCAGCCCACGAGATGCGCACACCCATGGCCGTGATCGCAGCGCAGGCCCACGCGCTGTCGGGCGCCGCCAACCTCCAGGACCGTCAGCTTGCCAAGGACCACCTCGAGCAGGCGATCGAGCGCGCTTCGCATCTCACCCAGCAATTGCTCGCCCTCGCGTCGCTCGACACCGCACAGCGGCCGGAACCGGGGCCGGTCGACGTCGCGCACCTCACGCGCCAGGCGCTGGCGCAGGCCGCGCCGTCGGCGATGGCACGCGGCATCGAGCTGAGTCTCGATGCGCCGGACGGCCTGCCGACCCGGCTCGACCGTGCCGCCTTCCAGTCGGTGCTGGACAACCTGCTGCACAACGCGATCCAGTACGGACGGCATGGTGGCCGCGTCGCCGTCGCGCTCGAACGCATCGACGCCGCGTTCGAACTGCGGGTGGACGACGATGGTCCCGGCATTCCCCCCGCGGAACGCGAGAAGGTCTTCGAGCGCTTTCATCGCGGCGTCGGTGTGGACGCGACGGGTTCGGGGCTCGGGTTGGCGATCGTGCGGCAGGCGGTGCAGGGCATGGGCGGCGAGGTGACGCTCGGCGCGGGTCTGCCGCCGCAGGGCGCCGGCTTCCGCGTGCGCTTGCCGCTGTCAGCCACGGCCTCGGACCCGGCGGACGCATGAATGAGGAGACGACGACAACATGACGAAGACAACGAGGGCATCCGCCTCAGGCCCGGCGCAGATCGCGCTGCGCCACTTCGACCCGCACACCGCGGACCGTCTGCAGTGGACGCGCTACCAGGCCTACCGGCGGCTGCGCGCGGAGGAAGACGTGCCGGGCGACCCGGTCCTGAGCGATGCCGAGTTCGAGCATCTGCTGCTGCAGCACCGGCCTCTCTGGGAGAGCCGGCGCGTGGTCGCCTGGCGGGGCGAGGAGGCGATCGGCAACCTCATGCTCGAATTCCGGCGCCCCGGTACCGTCGACTACGAGAGCCACGCGCCCTTCGTGAGTGCCGGCGGCGGCGTGCTGCGGCCCTGGCGGCGGCAGGGCGTCGGCACGGCACTGCTCGGCGCCTTGCGCAGTTTCATGGAGGCGCAGGCCAGAACCACCGTCACCTTCGGCGCGCCGTTTGCCGAGTCGCGCGCCTTCTTCGAAGCCGTGGGTGCGACCGAGAAGCATCGGACGGCGGAGAACCGGCTGCCGCTCGCCACGGTGGACCCGGCCCTGCTGGCGCAGTGGCGCCTGGCGCCCGACGCCGTTGCCGCCGCCGGCCTGCGCTGGGAGATCCATGCCGGCCGCGTGCCGATGCCGCGGCTGGCCGAACTCATGGCGCCGCTCACGGTGCTGATCAACCAGATGCCGCTGGGCGCGCTCGACCTGCCCGCCATGCGCTACGACATCGATGGCCACCGCAGCTGGTACGAGGACATGGACCGCCATGGCGGCGACCATCTGCTGGTGCTGCTGCTGGCCGGCGACGATCTGGTGGCGGTCTGCAATGCGCACTGGGATGCGCGCTTTCCCGATCGCGTGTTCCAGGCGCTGACTGCCGTTGCGCCGCGATGCCGCGGCCAGGGTCTTGCGAAGGCGGTGAAGACCGCGATGCTCGACCTGGTACGCGAGCGCTACCCAGCGGTCCGCCTGATCTCGACCCACAACGCGGAGGTGAACGCACCGATGCTGTCGATCAATCGGCGGCTCGGTTTTTCGACGCATCGTCCGAGCGTCACCTTCCAGATGGGACTGGACGCGCTGCAGCATCGCGTGGCCCCCTGCGCGGGGCTGGCCTTCGACGCGTGAACGCGGCATCGGCCTGCGTGCCCGCGGCAAGCCGACGATTCAGAATGGCGCTTTCCAGACCAGAGAGCCGATGCAACACCATGTTGACCTACGCCATCCAGAAGGTCGGTGACGACCTGCCGCTCGAACCGCAAGGCAGCACCGATTTCCTCGCCTTCCGCCAGGCGGTCGACGCCTTTCCCTGGGTTGCCGAGCATGCGCTGTGGGACGAGCGCCAGGAGGGCGCACTGCCCGCCGTCGTGCTGCAGGACGGCGCCGCGCAGCGCGAACTCTGGGTCACCGTGCTCGGCAATGGCAAGGACCTGAGCGGCGCCTACCTGGTGCAGTCCGTGTCGATGCAGTTCCGCAAGAGCTTCTTCGGCAAGGGCAAGACGGTGCAGGACGCGACGCTGGCCGACGCACCCAGCCGCGTGGAGGTCGACCGTCTCTGCGAGCTGTTCTGCGACGGGCAGTTCGAGGCGCTGGACCGCGAGGTCGCGCGGCTGGCTCTGCGTGGCAGCGATGACTGAAGGCCGCCTGCCACCGCCGGCCCGATGCCAGTGAACATCGATATCGCTTTCCTGCATACCGCCCAGGTGCATGTGCGGACCTTTGGCGACCTGATGGCCGAGCTGGCGCCGGCGTTGCGCGTGCGGCATCTGGTGGCGGAAGACCTGCTCGCGCAGGCCATCAGGGACGGTGCGGACGACGCCGCGTTGATGGCGCGCGTCCAGCGCGGCATGGGAGATGCGGCGTCGGCCGGCGCCAAGGTCGTCGTATGCACATGTTCGACGATCGGCGGCGTGGCCGAAGCCACGCCCACGGCCGGCCGCTACGCGGCTTCGCGGATCGACCGCGCCATGGCCGATCGGGCGGCGGTTTCGGGCCGGCGCGTGCTGGTCGTGGCCGCGCTCGAAAGCACCCTGATGCCGACCCATGCATTGATCCTGGATTCCGCTCGCAAGCTCGGCGCCGAGCCCGCCATGGCCAGCCTGCTCGTGGCCGACGCGTGGCCGCATTTCATCGCCGGCAATGTGCCGGCGTATGTCAACGCTGTCGCCAGCGCCGTCGCCGACCATGCAGCGGCAGACGACATCGTGGTGCTGGCGCAGGCCTCGATGGCGCCGGCCGCTGCGCTGCTGCGTGCCCGCGGCATCGAGGCGTTGTCGAGCCCGCGCCTCGGGGTACAGCGGGCGATCGCACTCGTCCAGCCGACGGGCGCCTGAGCCCGTTCCTCAGCCGGCGGCCAGTGCGAGCTGCAGGGCGAGCCGGTTGTGCCGCTCCACTAGCGGGCCGAGGTCGACTGTCGCCAACTGCCCCTCGCGCACGACGACGCGGCCGTTCACCACCGTGTACGCCGCCTGCGGGCTCGCGCACAGCAGCAGGCTCGCCACCGGGTCGTGCACTGCGCCGCCCGCGAAGCCGATGGTGTTCAGGTCGAACAGCGCCAGGTCCGCGCACATGCCCGGCGCCAGGTGGCCGATGTCGCTGCGGCCGAGCACCTCGGCGCCGCCGCGCGTGGCGATCGACAGCGCGTCGCGCGCCGTCATCTCCGAGGGGCCGTGGT
>CAIQMJ010000217.1 GCA_903872875.1 uncultured Variovorax sp. | reverse complement strand
GATCCGAGACAGGCAGCCTCGGCTGTTCGACTTCGCGTTCGGCCTGCACCGCAAGGACCGCGTCGCCTCGGAACTCGGTCTGCCGGCCAGCCCGGCGAACGCCAAACCCTTCCTGCACATCTCCGGCATGTTCCCGGCCGAGCGCGGCTGCCTCGCCGTGATGTGGCCGTTGGCCAGCCATCCGACCAACAAGAACGAACTGATCGCCTGGGACCTGGCGCACGACCCGAGCGAGTTGCGCGACCTGGACGTCGACACCCTGCGCCAGCGCATGTTCACCCGGACGGCGGACCTGCCCGAAGGCGTGGAGCGGCTGCCGGTCAAGGGGATCCACCTCAACAAGTCGCCGATGGTGGTCGGCAACCTGCGCACGCTGTCACCTGCGATGGCCGAGCGCTGGGGTGTCGATCTCGACAAGGCCATGCGGCATGCCGAGATCGCAGTCGGGCTGCCCGACATGAGCGCGATCTGGCCGCAGGTCTACGCGCGCCCGAAAGAGGCCACACCGGACGTCGACGAGGATCTGTACGGTGGTTTCGTCGGCAACGCCGACCGGCGCCGGCTGAACCAGCTGCGTGAACTGTCGCCGGCGGCGCTGGCACAGGCCCGGACCGGCTTCGACGATCCGCGGCTCGAGGAGCTGCTGTTCCGCTACCGGGCGCGGAATTTCGGCGACACGCTCTCGCCCGAGGAAACTGAGCGCTGGGAAGCGCACCGTGCCGCGCGCCTGCTGGAAGGCGAGGGTGGCGCACGCAATGTCGATCAGTTCTTCGCGGAAATCGACACGCTCGCCGAGACGGCCGACGCGCGCGCCGAGGACATCCTGGGCGCGCTGTACGAATACGCCGAGGCGATTGCGCCTTCGTATTGAGCCAGAGCGCGCGCAACGGCGGCGTGACCGCGCCACGCCGCAGCGTGCATCACATCGACGCCTCCAGCATCTCGCGATAGTCGTCGCGCGTCGCAAGGCGCGGGTTGGTCTTGTGGCAATGGTCGGCCATCGCGCCGTCGATGATCTTCTCGAACAGGTCCGATGTCACGCCGACCGCAGCAAGGCCGCTCGGCAGGGACAGCCGCGCGCTCATATCGCGGATCGCGTCGCCCAGATCGCCAGCCGAATCGAGGTGCATTGCCTGCGCCATGCGCTGCAGCCGCTGGTCCTTGCGGACCGATTCGGCGCCCGAATTGAAGCGGATCACGGCCGGCAGGAAGAGGGCGTTCAGCGTGCCGTGGTGCAGGCGCGGATCGACGCCGCCCAGGCTGTGGCTCAGCGAATGCACGCAGCCCAGTCCTTTCTGGAAGGCCATCGCGCCCTGCATCGACGCGCTCATCAGGTTGAGGCGCGCCTCGCGGTCGCTGCCGTCGGTGGTCGCGCGCTCGATATGGCCCCAGGCGCGCTCCAGGCCATCGAGTGCGATGCCGTCCGCGGGCGGATTGAAGGCGGCCGACATGAAGGTCTCCATGCAGTGCGCGATCGCGTCCATGCCGGTCGCGGCCGTGAGCTTGGGTGGCAGGCCGAGCGTGAGTTCGGGGTCGCAGATCGCGGCCTTGGGCATCAGGAACCAGCTGTGGAAGCCGAGCTTGCGGTGGTCGTCGACGATCACGATCGCGCCGCGGGCCACCTCGCTGCCGGTGCCGCTGGTGGTCGGCACGGCGATCAGCGGTGCCACCCGTTCGGTGATCTTCGGTGAGCCGCCTTCGATAGTCGCATAGGTCTTGAGCGGGCCCTCGTGCGTAGCCGCGATGGCCACGCCCTTGGCACAGTCGATGGCGGAGCCCCCGCCAACGGCGATCAGGCCGTCGCAGCCGCCGCTGCGGTAGACCTCGACGGCGGCGCGCACGGCGGCCTCGGTCGGGTTCGACGGTGTCTGGTCGAATATCGAAACCGGCATGTCGCCGAGCGCGTCGAGTGCCT
>CAIQMJ010000216.1 GCA_903872875.1 uncultured Variovorax sp. | reverse complement strand
CCACGCCCTCGGTGACCTTACAGCCGGCGACCTTGCCGACCTTGGAGATGTCGAAGGCCTGCAGGACCTCGGCGTTGCCGAGGAAGGTTTCGCGCTGGATCGGGGCCAGCATGCCCGAGAGCACGCCTTTGATGTCGTCCAGCAGGTCGTAGATGATCGCGTAGTAGCGGATCTCGACCCCTTCGCGTTCGGCCAGGGCTCGCGCCTGCGCCGAGGCGCGGACGTTGAAGCCGATGACCGGCGCGCCGGCGCCCTTGGCCAGCATGACGTCGCTTTCGCTAATGGCCCCAGCGCCCGACAGGATGATCCGCGCGCGGACCTCGTCGGTGGCCATCTTGTCCAGCGAGCCGATGATCGCCTCGGCCGAACCTTGCACGTCGGCCTTGATGATCAGCGGAAGCTCTTTCAGCTTTTTGTCCTGCAGCTTGGCCATCATGTCGGCCATCGAAGCGCCGGCGCCCACCGGGGCCATCGACTTCTCACGCTTCAGGCGGATGCGGTACTCGGTCAGCTCGCGAGCGCGGGCTTCGTTCTCGACCACGGCGATGGCGTCGCCCGGCGAGGGCACGCCGTCCAGGCCGAGAATCTCGACCGGGGTGGCGGGACCGGCTTCCTGCAGTTGCTCGTTGCGCTCGTTGAGCAGCGCGCGGACCTTCCCCCACTGGCTGCCGGCAACGACGATGTCGCCGCGACGCAGCGTGCCGCGGTTGACCAGCACGGTCGAGACGGCGCCGCGACCCTTGACCAGCTTGGCCTCGATCACCACGCCGTCGGCGGTGCGGTCGGGGTTGGCCTTCAGGTCCAGCACTTCGGCCTGCAGCAGGATGGCTTCCAGCAGCTCGTCCAGACCCGTGCGGGCCTTGGCCGAGACCTCGATGATCTGGGTGTCGCCGCCCAGGCTTTCGACGACGATCTCGTGCTGCAGCAGCTCGTTGACCACGCGGGTCGGATCCGAGCCCGGCTTGTCCATCTTGTTGACGGCGACGATGATCGGCACCTCAGCGGCCTTGGCGTGTTTGATCGCCTCGATCGTCTGGGGCATCACGCCGTCGTCGCCGGCCACGACCAGCACCACGATGTCGGTGATGTTGGCGCCGCGGGCGCGCATCGACGAGAACGCGGCGTGGCCGGGCGTGTCGAGGAACGTCACGCGCTGGCCGTCTTTCAGGCGAACCTGATAGGCGCCGATGTGCTGGGTGATGCCGCCGGCTTCGCCCGCCGCCACGTCCGTGGAGCGCAGGGCGTCGAGCAGGCTGGTCTTGCCGTGGTCGACGTGACCCATGATCGTCACGACCGGGGGCCGCGTTTCCATGTGATCGTCGTGGTCGTCCGCGCCGATGAAGCCTTCTTCGACGTCGGCCTCCGACACGCGCTTGACCGTGTGGCCGAACTCGGTCGCCACCAGCTCGGCGGTGTCGTTGTCGATGACGTCGTTGATCTTCAGCATCACGCCCTGACGCATCAGGAACTTGATGATGTCGACGCCGCGCACGGCCATCCGGTTGGACAGCTCCTGAACGGTGATGACGTCCGGAATGACGACTTCGCGCGAGACGCGGGCCTGTTCGGTCACGCCGCCGCGACGCTTTTCCTTTTCGCGCTCACGGGCCCGGCGGACCGAGGCGAGCGAACGCATGCGGTCGGCGGAGTCTCCGTCACCGGCCACGGCCTGGATGGTCAGGCGGCCTTCGCGGCGCTGCGGAGCGCCCTTGACGCGCGAGACGGCCTTGTTGGGCGCGGCGTTCTTGCGACGATCGTCATCCTCGTCCGGACGGCGATCCATGGCGCCGCCGCCGGGGCGGGGCGCTGAACGGGTGGCGCGCTGGATTTCCGGCGTGGCCGGAGCCGCAGCGGGAACGCCAGGACGCGGACCGCGCGGCGGACCGCCGGGACCCCGGGCGGCGCCGGGCGCCGGGCGCGGGGCCAGGGCCGAGTAGCGGACGGTCTGCTG
>CAIQMJ010000215.1 GCA_903872875.1 uncultured Variovorax sp. | reverse complement strand
CGACAAGCCGCTCTGTGCCTGTACCGATCACCATCATGCCGAGGTGCGCAGGGCGATCCGCGAGCAGAAGCTGCTGTCGATTCCGATCGTGCAGCAGTATCTCGGCTGGCGCACGCCCAACGGCTGCGCCACCTGCCGTCCCGCCATCAACTACTACCTGATCAGCACCTGGCCAAAAGAAGCGAAGGACGATCCGCAGAGCCGCTTCATCAATGAACGCAGCCACGCCAACATCCAGAAGGATGGCACCTATTCGGTGGTGCCGCGCATGTGGGGCGGCCACACCACGCCGGACGAGCTGCGCCGCATCGCCGACGCGGCCGACAAGTACAAGATCCCGACCGTCAAGGTCACCGGCGGCCAGCGCATCGACCTGCTGGGCGTGAAGAAGGAAGACCTGCAGAACGTCTGGAGGGACATCGGCATGCCTTCGGGCTTTGCCTACGGCAAGTCGTTGCGCACCGTGAAGACCTGCGTGGGTTCCGAGTGGTGCCGCTTCGGCACGCAGGACAGCACGCAGATGGGCAAGGACCTGGAGCGCGCGCTGTGGGCGATGTATTCGCCGCACAAGGTGAAGCTCGCGGTAAGCGGCTGCCCGCGCAACTGCGCGGAGGCAGGCATCAAGGACGTCGGCGTGATCGGCGTCGACTCCGGCTGGGAGCTGTATGTGGGCGGCAACGGCGGCATCAAGACCGAAGTCGCGCAGTTCCTCGTCAAGGTGAAGACGGCGGCCGAGGTGCTGGAGTACACCGGCGCGTTCCTGGAGCTGTACCGCACCGAAGGCTGGTACCTCGAGCGCACGGTGCACTACATCGGCCGCGTCGGGCTCGACTACGTGAAGAAGCGCATCCTGGGCGATGCGGAAGGCCGCAAGGCGCTGTGGGAGCGCCTGCAGTTCGCGCTCGACGGCGAACCCGATCCGTGGTTCGAGTCGGTGCAGGCATCGGTCGACGTGCGGCAGTTCACGCCCGTTGCGGCGCTGGAATCCGGTGCCCGCGTCATTCCCATCCACGCGCAGCCACAGACGGCTTGAAACGGCCTGAAACGGCCAAGGAGATGAACATGAACGAATGGACGCCCATATGCCGCGTCGAGGACATCCCCGTGCTGGGCTCGCGCCGCGTGGCGCGCCCGGTCGGCGTGGCCGTCGCGGTGTTTCGCAACAGCCAGAACGAGGTCTTTGCGCTGCTCGACCGCTGCCCGCACAAGGGCGGGCCGCTGTCCCAGGGCATCGTGTTCGGCACCAGCGTGGCCTGCCCGCTGCACAACTGGACCATCGGGCTGGACGACGGCTGCGCCAAGTCGCCCGACGAGGGCTGTACACCGAAATTCGCCTGCAAGGTCGACAGCGGCCAGGTGATGCTCGACGCGCGCGAACTGGCCACCCATGCCATCGACCTCGAAGCGCCACGTGCAGGGCCCGGTGCGGCAACGGCAGGTGCCTTGGGCGACGAGAGCTTCGGGGTGCAGGCGCCGCACGGCGCCTGAACGAAGTCGGTGATGCAGGAAACCAGGTCCACCTGCCCCTACTGCGGCGTCGGCTGCGGCGTGGTCATCGAATCCGATGGCGCCCGGATCACCGGTGTGCGCGGCGACCCCGACCACCCGGCCAACTTCGGCCGGCTCTGCACCAAGGGCTCGACGCTGCATCTCACCGCAACTGCCGAGGTCACGATGCAGACGCGCCTGCTGCAGCCGATGCGGCGCGCGGCACGCGGTGCAGAGCCTGCGGCCATCACCTGGGACGATGCACTCGACACCGCCACGGACAAGTTCGCCCAGGTCATCCGGGACCACGGCCCCGATGCGGTCGGCTTCTACATCTCGGGGCAGTTGCTGACCGAGGACTACTACGTCTTCAACAAGCTGGCCAAGGGCCTGATCGGCACCAACAACATCGACACCAACTCGCGCCTGTGCATGAGCAGCGCGGTCGCCGGCTACAAGAAGACGCTGGGCGCCGACGCGCCGCCGGCCTGCTACGACGACTTCAAGCATGCGCAGTGCCTGTTCATCGTCGGCAGCAACACGGCCTGGGCGCATCCGATCCTGTTCCGGCGGATCGAGGACGCGAAGCGCGAAAACCCGGCGATGAAGATCGTCGTGGTCGACCCGCGCCGCACCGACACCTGCGAAATCGCCGACCTGCACCTCGCCATCCAGCCCGGCACCGACGTCATGCTGTTCCACGGCATGCTGCACCTGATGCTGTGGGAAGGCTGGACCGATCAGGCCTACATCGCGGCGCACACCACCGGCTTCGACGCGCTGAAAGCCACGGTGCGCGACTGCACGCCCGAGCGCGTGGCGCAGGTCTGCGGCATCGACCCAGCCGCGCTGCTCGAGGCCACGCGCCTGTTCGCGACCTCGGCCGCCACGCTGAGCCTGTATTGCCAGGGACTGAACCAGTCGTCATCGGGCACCGCCAAGAACGCGTCGCTCGTCAACCTGCACCTGTCGACCGCGCAGATCGGCCGGGTGGGCGCCGGCCCGTTCTCGCTGACCGGACAACCCAACGCGATGGGCGGCCGCGAGGTCGGCGGCATGGCCAACCTGCTCGGCGGGCATCGCGATCTCGCCAACCCGGCGCACCGCGCCGAAGTCGCGGCGCTGTGGGGCCTGGGCGAAGGCCAGGAAGTGCCGGCCGCGCCCGGCAAAACCGCCATCGAGATGTTCCAGGCCGCAGCGGACGGCGAGATCCGCGCGCTGTGGATCTCCTGCACGAACCCCGCGCAATCGATGCCCGATCAGGCCACGGTGCGGCGCGCGCTGGAACGCTGCGAATTCATCGTGGTGCAGGAAGCCTTTGCGACGACCGCCACCTGCCACTACGCCGACCTGCTGCTGCCTGCCACCACCTGGGGCGAGAAGATCGGCACCGTGACCAACAGCGAGCGCCGCATCTCGCGCGTGCGGCCGGCGGTGCCGGCGCCTGGCGCGGCGCGGCACGACTGGTCGGCCGTGGTCGACTTCGCAAGGCGGGTCGAGGCCCGGCTGCCGGCGCGCGCGTCGAGCACACTGTTCCCCTACGAGATCGACACCGCGGCCGGCGCCGAAGCCATCTGGACCGAGCACCGCGAAAGCACACGCGGACGCGACCTCGACATCACCGGCCTGAGCTGGCCGATGCTCGACGCCCTGGGACCGCAGCAATGGCCGCTGCCCGAGGGCCATGGCGCGGGCCGCGCGCGGCTCTACGAAGACGGCATGTTTCCCACCGCTGACGGACGCGCCCGCTTCTTCGACGCCGCCTACAAGCCCGTGGCCGAAGCCCGCGAGGCGCGCTTTCCGTTCTCGCTGAACACCGGCCGGCTGCGCGACCAGTGGCATGGCATGAGCCGCACCGGCACGCTGGGCCGGCTGTTCGGCCACATGCCGGAACCGGCCGTGCAGATGCACCCGCAGGACATGGCGCGCCGGCAGATCCGGAACGGCGATCTGGTGCAGGTCAGTTCGCGCCGCGGCAGCCTCGTGCTGCCCGCGCAGGGCAGCACCGAGGTCGGCATGAGCCAGGCCTTCATCCCGATGCACTGGGGCGAGGAACACCTGAGCGGTCGATCAAGTGATGGGCAGCGCCTCGCGGGCGTCAATGCGCTGACCACGCCGGCCTTCTGCCCCGACTCGAAGCAGCCGGAACTCAAGCACGCTGCGGTGCGGATCGCGAAGGCGGAACTTGCCTGGTCGCTGCTGGCCGTCGCCTGGCTGCCCGCCGGCCACGTGCTGGACGTGCTGCGCGAACTGCGCGGGCTGATGCCCGACTTCGCCTTTGCGAACTGCGTGCCCTTCGGTGCCGGTGGTCCGCTGCACGCAGGCACGGCAGAGCGCAACGGCGTGCTGTTCCGCGCCGCCGGCCAGGCCCCGGCAGCCGACGCGCTGCTGGCACGCATCGAATCGCTGCTCGCGCTCGACAGTGCCGACACGCTGCGCTACGCCGACCCGCGCCACGGGCAGCGCCGCGCGATGCGGCTGGTGCGCGCCGGCGACGAGGCTCGGCTCGAAGGTTTTCTGCTGGCCGGCGACATCCGCGCCGAGGCCTGGATCAAGGCGCTGCTCCAGGACCAGCTCCCGGCGCAGGCTTTCGGACGCCAGTTGCTGCGGCCGGGCGCGACGGCACCGGTCGGCGTCGCGTCGCGAGGCAAGACCGTGTGCAGCTGCTTCGGCGTGACCGACGTCGACATCGCCGCTCGATTGCCGCAGTGCACAGGCAACGACGATCAGCGCCTGGCTGCGCTGCAGAGCACGCTGCGCTGCGGCACCAACTGCGGATCCTGCATTCCCGAACTGCGGCGCAGGCTGCGCGACACGCCGGCATCGATCGCAGAAGGCGCGGAACAGGCTGAGGTGGTGCCGTGAGCACCGGCGAGGCTTCGCGGGCCGCGGCGCCATTCGGCGCTTTCTGCATAAGGGACGCCGTCCGGAGGCATAAGGCTTGCGGGACAATCCCCGCACCCATGGGAATCAGCCACTACATCAAGGAAATCGGCCGCGGCGCGCGCGGCGCCCGCCCGCTCGCACGCGAACAGGCGGCCGATCTGTTCGGCCAGGTGCTGGACGGCAGCGTGACCGACCTCGAGATCGGCGCGTTCTGCCTCGCCATGCGCATCAAGGGCGAAACACCGGAAGAGATGGCCGGCTTTCTCGACGCCACCCATGCACGGCTGGCGCGCTTTCCGGCGGGCACCAAGCCGCTGATCGTGCTGCCGAGCTACAACGGCGCGCGCAAGCTGCCGGTGCTGACGCCGCTGCTGGCGCTGCTGCTGGCGCGCGAAGGCCTGCCGGTGCTTGTGCACGGCGCGGCGACCGAATCGACCCGGGTGCTGGCCTCGAGCGTTCTGGCCGCCATGGGCATCGACGCGCTGAACGCCGTGCGTCCGATCGCGCCCGGCGAAGTTGCCTTCGCACCGACCGAACTGCTCCACGCGGGCCTGAAGCGACTGCTCGACGTGCGCCGCGTGGTCGGCCTGCGCAATCCGGGCCACAGCGTGGTCAAGCTGATGCAGCCAGCGGACGGCCCGAACGTGGTGGTCGCCAGCTACACGCATCCCGAATACGCGACCTCGATGGCAGAGACCTTCGAGCTGATGCAGACCACCGCCCTGCTATCGCGCGGCCTCGAAGGCGAGGTGGTGTCGGACCCCCGCCGCACCGCGCAGATCGACGGCTTCGTGCGCGGTACGCGCAGCACGCTGCAGGCACAGCAGCCCGGCACGCTGTCCGAAGTACCGGGCCTGCCGGCCGGGATCGACCTCGACACCACGGTCGCCTACACGCGCCGCGTGCTGGCCGGCGAAGCACCGCTGCCCGACGCGATCGCACGCCAGGTCGACCACATCAGAACATTGGCAACCCACGCATGAACAACCACCCATTCCAGGGCCGCTGCACGCTGGTCGGCGCCGGCCCCGGCGACCCGGAACTGCTGACACTCAAGGCCGTCAAGGCCATCCAGGCCGCCACCGTGCTGTTCGTCGACGACCTCGTGAACGAAGCGGTACTCGGCCACGCGCGATCCGGTGCACGCATCGTGCACGTCGGCAAGCGCGGCGGCTGCAAGAGCACGCCGCAGTCCTTCATCGAGAAGCTGATGATCACCGCCGTGCGCGAAGGCGAGACGGTGGTGCGGCTCAAGGGCGGCGACCCGTTCATCTTCGGCCGCGGCGGCGAAGAGGTCGAGCATCTGCGCGAGGCGGGAATCGAGGTCGCCGTGGTCAACGGCATCACGGCCGGCCTCGCCGCAGTGACCGCGCTGGGCGTGCCGCTGACGCACCGCGATCATGCGCAAGGCGTGGTGTTCGTCACCGGCCACGCGAAGACCGGCGCGGCGGCCGCATCGGACCCGACCGACTGGCGCGCACTCGGCGCAGCCGTGCACCACGCGCGGCTCACGCTCGTGATCTACATGGGCGTCGCAGGCGCCGCGCACATCCAGCGAGAGCTGCTTCACGGACTGCCGGCGTCGACGCCCGTCGCGGTCGTGCAACACGCAAGCCTGCCGCACCAGCGCCATGCCGTGACGACACTCGGCCGGCTGCAGCAGGACATCGCCGATGCGCGACTGGCCAGCCCGGCCGTGATCGTGGTCGGCGACGTGCTGCGCGGCATCGCCGCGGCAGCGGCCACCGAGGGCGCCGGCCACTTCGGAACCTGACGAAACCCGGCACCTAGAATCCTGCCGATAACAACGTCAGGAGTCAGGGATGCTCGAAAAACTCAACGAATTCACTGCAAGCCATGGCGAGCTGCCACGCGGCCGGGGTCTGGTCACCGGTACGATCGCGCTCAGCCTGGGCATCCTCTGCTTCCTCGGCGTGCTAGCGTTTCATTTCCCGCAATACCTCACGACGCCGGAGCTGCGCAAGAGCTACAACGTCGACCTGATGCGCATCATCCTGCTGGTCGCACTGGTGGTGTCGGGCGGGCTGGCCCTGGTCAACATCGTCTTCAACCGCTCGCGCTGGCTCTCGTCGGCAGCTTTCCTGCTGGTCGTGTCCTCCGCGCTGCTGGGCGGCCACAAGGTGCCGGTGCACGACTTCGCGGACAACACGCCGTACATCGGCCTGGACTGGTTTATCCTCGACCTGCTCGGCTCCGCGCTGATCTTCATCTTCATCGAGAAGCTGTTCGCGCACCGCAAGGACCAGCCGGTGTTCCGCGCCGAGTGGCAGACCGACTTCCACCACTTCGTCGTGAACCACATGATCGTCGGCTTCGTGCTGCTGGCGACCAACCTGATGGTGCACAGGCTGTTCGGCTGGGCCGCCAACGACGGCATCCGGGGCTGGGTCGGCAACCTGCCGTTCTGGGCCGGGCTGCTGCTGATCATCCTGGTGGCTGACCTCGTGCAGTACTGGACGCACCGGGCCTACCACGAAGTGCCGACGCTGTGGCGCCTGCACGCGGTGCACCACAGCGTGAAGAGCATGGACTGGATGGCCGGCTCGCGCCAGCACATCCTGGAGCTGCTCATCACGCGCACGCTGGTGCTGGCGCCGATCTACGTGCTGGGCTTCAGCAAGGAAGTGATCGACGCCTACATCGTGGTGGTCGGCTTCCAGGCGGTGTTCAACCACTGCAACGTGAACGTGCGGCTCGGACCGCTGCGCTACGTCATCGTCACGCCCAACTTCCATCACTGGCACCATGCGCAGGACCAGGAAGCACTCGACCGGAACTACGCGGCGCATTACGCCTTCCTCGACCATCTCTTCGGCACCGCCGTGAAAAGTACCCGGCTCTGGCCCGAGCAGTACGGGGTGCTCGGCGACTACGTCCCGAACGGCTTCTTCAAGCAGCTGAAGTTTCCCTTCGTCTGGAAGGGCTGAGACCTTGAACTTCGATGTCGTCGTCATCGGCGCCGGCGCAGCCGGACTCTTCTGCGCCGCCCAGGCGGGCCACCGCGGACTGAAGGTGCTGCTCGTCGACCATAGCGAGCGCGTGGCCGAGAAGATACGCATCTCCGGTGGCGGCCGATGCAACTTCACCAACCGCGACCTCGACGTTCGGGCGCCGCAGAAGCACTTCGTCAGCGACAACCCGAACTTCTGCCGCTCGGCGCTGTCGCGCTACACGCCGCAGCAGTTCATCGGACTGATCGAACGGCACGGCATCGCATTCCACGAAAAGCACAAGGGCCAGCTCTTCTGCGACGGCCCGTCGCAGCAGATCATCGATATGCTGCTGGCCGAATGCGACGCCGGTGGCGTCACGCGCTGGCAGCCGTGTGGCGTCAAGAAGGTCAGCTACACGGCGGCCGATGGCGACGTGGCGCATGCAGGCGCCTATCGCCTCGACACCGATCGCGGCCCGGTCGACACCCCGCAAGTGGTGATCGCCACGGGCGGGCTGTCGATCCCGCAGCTCGGCGCCAGCGACTTCGGCTACCGCATCGCGCAACAGTTCGGCTTGCGCACGATCGCGCCGCGCCCTGCGCTGGTGCCGCTGACCTTCGCAGGCGAAGGCTGGGCCCCGTACGCGGGCCTGGCCGGGCTCGCGCTCCCGGTGCAGATCGAGACCGGCAGCAAGAAGGACCGCATGGCATTCCTGGAAGACCTGCTGTTCACGCACCGCGGCCTGTCCGGGCCGGCCGTGCTGCAGATCTCGAGCTACTGGCGCGAAGGTGTGCCGCTGAGCATCGACTTCGCACCGGGCACCGACGTCGCGCAGGCGCTCGGCGAAGCCAAGGCACGCTCGCGCAAGAAGATCGCCAACGAGCTGGCGACGCTCGTGCCGTCCCGCCTGGCCGAAGCCTGGGTCGGCAACGACGCCGCGCTGCAGCGCCCCATCAACGAAGCCGCGGACCGCGCGCTCGCCGCGTTGGCCGACCGCATCGCACGCTGGCAGATCACGCCGTCCGGCACCGAGGGCTACAAGAAGGCCGAGGTGACCGCCGGCGGCGTCGACACCCGCGAACTCTCTTCGCAGACCCTGGAATCGTCGAAGCAAGCCGGCCTCTACTTCATCGGCGAAGTCGTCGACGTCACCGGCTGGCTCGGCGGCTACAACTTCCAGTGGGCCTGGGCCAGCGCCCATGCCTGCGCGCAGGCGCTCAAACCAGGCGCCTGAGACGGCTCGACGCGCGCCCTTACGCCGAAGCGAGGTCCAGAGACACTGCCGAACCGGCTTCGCCGGGCCACTGGTGTCGCCCCCCGGAAGGGGTTGGAGAAAGCGACACGAAGTGCGCGAGGCCTGGGGGAAAGCCATTTCTTGCTATAATTTCTGGCTAACTTTTGGCCTCCCCTCAACGGCCGCACAAGATTTTCAGTTGAGGAACCCCGGCCCGGGGCCTCGATCTCTCCAGGCCAAATTCAGTTCAACGATTCAACAATGACCACCATCCGCGTTAAAGAAAACGAGCCTTTCGACGTCGCCCTGCGCCGCTTCAAGCGCACCATCGAAAAGCTCGGCCTGCTGACCGACCTGCGTGCCCGCGAGTTCTACGAAAAGCCGACCGCCGAGCGCAAGCGCAAGAAGGCTGCGGCTGTCAAGCGCCACTACAAGCGCGTGCGCAGCATGCAGCTCCCCAAGAAGCTGTACTGAACATTGCTCCGGCTCGCTGGCCCCTCGCCAGCGCCGTACGGTCACCGAGCCGCGCCAGGTCTTCCTGCCGCGGCTTTTGTTTTTGCCGAGAAGAACAACACTCCATCTGAAGGAATCGCCATGAGCCTCAAGGACCAGATCACAGAAGACATGAAAACCGCCATGCGCGCCAAGGATTCCGAGCGCCTCGGCACCATCCGCCTGCTGCTGGCGGCGCTCAAGCAGAAGGAAGTCGACGAGCGCGTGGTGCTCGACGATGCTGCGGTGATCGCCATCGTCGACAAGTTGGTCAAGCAGCGCAAGGACTCGGTCGCCGCCTTCACGCAGGGTGGCCGCACCGACCTCGCGGACAAGGAAGCCAGCGAGATCAAGATGCTCGAGGTCTACCTGCCGCAGCGCATGAGCGCCGAGGAAGTCGCCGCTGCCGTCAAGGCGATCGTGGTCGAACTGGGCGCCAAGGGCCCGGGCGACATGGGCAAGGTAATGGGCGCCGTCAAGACCCAACTGGCCGGCAAGGCCGACATGGGCCAGGTCAGCGCGGCGGTCAAGGCCGCACTCTCGGGCGCCTGAGATGACCGGCGCAGCGGCACCGATCCTGAAGGCCTGCGCCTGCCTCGTCGACGGCCGCGGCCGCCTGCTGGTGTTCAGCCATCCGGAAGACGGCGGCATGCAGCTGCCGAAAGGCACGGTCGAACCGGGCGAAACGCCCGATGCCGCCGTCCGACGCGAACTGCTCGAGGAATCGGGCATCCGTTTCGACGGGCCGCTCGTGCCACTGGGCACGCTGGACCGCGAGTGCGAGGCCGGTGTCGAAGGCAATGTGCATCGGCACGCGCAGTTGTGGCACCTCTACCTGATGCGCACAGCCGACACGCTGCCGGCGACGTTCACGCACATCGCGAGCGGCAGCCCCGAGGAGGACGGACTGGTCTTCAGCTTCCGCTGGCTGGCGCCGGACGAAGCGATCGACGATTTCGCGCTGCCCTACCGGCAGGCGATCGTCCGCGTACGCACCCACCTCGCTGGCGCCTGACCGATCGGCCGCCTACGCGGCGAGAAGCATGTAGGTACCGAGCAACCCCAACCCGGCGAAGAACAACCGCCGGAACACAACCACCGGCAGGCGTTCGCGCAGCCGTTGGCCCAGCGACATTCCGGCCAGCGCCGGCAGCAGCAGGCCTGCCGACATGCCCGCGTCGGCTGCCGCATAGGCGCCGTGGCCGAGCAGCCCCGCAGCCAGCGCCAAGGTGGCTGTAGTGAAGGAGATGCCCATCGCCTGCATCAAGGCACTGCGCTGGAGGCCAAGCGCCTGCAGGTAGGGCACCGCGGGCAGCACGAAAACACCGGTCAGGGCGGTCACGAGGCCGGTCAGCACGCCCATCAGCGGCCCCAGCCAACGCTCATGGGCAGCCGACACCGTGAGCGTCCGCCCGGCGAGACCCCAGGCCGCATACGCCACCAGCGCGGCGCCTAGCAGCACCTGCGTCCATGCACCTGCCGGCGCACCGAAGAATGCCACGCCACCCAGCGTGCCGGCGGCAATGCCCAGTTGAAGGCCCCTGAGCCTGCGCAGCACCGACGGCAGCGCGCGCCAGGGCTGCAACTGCCAGACGTTGGTCACGAAGGACGGCAGGATGAGCAGCGCAGCAGCCTCCGCCGGGGACATCCACAGCGCGAGCATCGCCATCGACAGGGTCGGCAATCCGAGGCCGATCACGCCCTTGACCAGTCCGGCCACCGCGAACACGGCCGATGCGGCAACGAAGGATTCGATCAGGGTCATGCAACGAGTCTGCCTGCCGCCGCCATGGGCTCCAATGCGGATCTCGCACATCCAGCCTCAGCCGCAGCCTGAGGCACGCCATGCTAAGTTGCCGCCATGCGATTCGATCTGACCGACCTGCGGCTGTTCCTCCACGTGGTCGAGGCCGGCAGCCTCACGGCTGGCGCGCAGCGCAGCCACATGACGCTGGCGTCGGCCAGCCAGCGGGTGCGCGGCATGGAAGAAGCGCTCGGCCACCCGCTCCTGCTGCGCCAGCCGAAGGGCGTGCAGCCGACCGAGGCGGGCCGCACGCTGCTGCATCACGCGCGCCTCGTGCTGGCGCAGATGGAACGGCTGCGCGGCGAACTTGGCGAATACGGAGACGGCCTCAAGGGCCATGTCCGGGTCATGTGCAACACATCTGCGATGACCGAACACCTGCCCGGGCCGCTCGGCCGCTTCCTCGCCGACCATCCGCAGGTGTCCGTCGACCTCGAGGAACGCGGCAGCAACGAGACCGTCGATGCGCTGCGTGCCGGTCTGTGCGACATCGGGATCGTGTCGGATGCGGTCGATACCGACGGCCTCGAACGGCACGCGTTCAGGCAGGACGATCTGATGCTGGTGATGCCGCGCTCGCACGCGTTGGCGGGACGGCGGCGCGTCAAGCTGGCCGAGATCGCCGACCTCGCCTTCATCGAGCTGCCCATCGGCAATCCGCTGCAGGCGCACATCGCGCAACACGCGCGGCGCCTCGGACGCCACCTGGCGTGCCGCATTCGCGTCAGCGGCTTCGAAGCGATGTGCGGCATGGTTGCGCAGGGAATCGGCGTCGGCATCGTGCCGCAGACAGCGGCGCGGCGTTGCGCCCGCACCATGCCGATCACACGTTCGGCGCTCGACGAGCCGTGGGCTGCGCGCACGCTGCTGGCCTGCGTGAAGCACCATGATGCGTTGTCGCTGCATGCCCGACGCATGCTCGACCATCTGGTGCCGCCCGCCCCCGCTCGCACCTGAGCATTCGAGGCGGTCGGCAGGACCAGCCGCCGCGACGGATCAGGCGCCCGCGACCTTCATGCGGTTGATCAACAGCGAGCCCGTGGTCTTGGCGCCGTAGTTGTACGCATCGGCACCGACCGCCTGGATGCCCATCAGCATCTCCTTCAGGTTGCCGGCGATCGTGATCTCCTGCACCGGGAACGCGATGCGCCCCTTCTCGACCCAGAAGCCGCTCGCGCCGCGCGAATAGTCGCCGGTCACGTAGTTCACGCCCTGGCCCATCAGCTCGGTGACGAACAGGCCGGTGCCGAGCTTGCGCAGCATCTCGTCGAGGTCGTCGCCCGGCTGCGTCAGCCGCGAACTGAGCACGAGGTTGTGCGAGCCGCCGGCATTGCCGGTGGTCTTCATGCCGAGCTTGCGCGCGGAATATGTACCGAGGAAATAACCCTGCAGTTCGCCCGCGTCGACCACCTTGCGTGCCTTCGTGACCACGCCTTCGTCGTCGAAAGGCGAGCTGCCCTTGCCGCGCAGGATGTGCGGGTCTTCCGCAACGTCCATGTGCGAAGGCAGCACCGCCTTGCCCAGCGAATCGAGCAGGAAGGTGCTCTTGCGGTAAAGCGCACCGCCGCTGGTGGCGTGCACCAGGCCGCCGAGCAGGCCTGCAGCCAGCGGCGACTCGAACAGCACAGCGCACTGGGTCGTCTTGATCTTGCGCGACTTGAGCCGCGACAGTGCGCGCTCCGCGGCATAGCGGCCGACCGCTTGCGGGCTCGCAAGCTCCGTTGCCGAGCGCATCGAGCTGTACCAGGCGTCGCGCTGCATGTCGTTGCCCTTGCCAGCGATCGGCGCAACGGAAATCGAGTGGCGCGAACTTGCGTAGCCGCCGCGGAAGCCGTGCGTGTGCGCGCTGAAGAAATGGCTCTGTTGCGCCGATACGCCCGCACCCTCGCTGTTGGTGATTCGCCTGTCGGTCGACAGCGCAGCCCCTTCGCACTCGAGCGCCAGCACCGCCGCCTGTTCGCTCGTCACGTCCCAGGGATGGAACAGGTCGAGCTCGGGATGATTCCTGGAGATGTCGTCCTCGTCGGGCAGCCCGCCGACGGGGTCTTCCGCGGTGAAGCGCGCGATGTCGTAGGCGGCCTGCACCGTCTGGGCGATCGCGGCATCGGAAAAATCGGAGGTGCTCGCATTGCCGCGGCGGTTGCCGACGTAGACCGTGACGCCGAGCGACTTGTCCCGGTTGCGCTCGACGTTCTCCAGTTCGCCCTTGCGCACCGAGACGCTGAGCCCGCAGCCCTCGGAGGCTTCGGCGCCGGCATCGGTGGCGCCCAGCTTCTTGGCGTGCGCCAAGGCCGAATCGACCAGGTTTTCAAAGAAGGAGCGGCTGTAGGCGAAGCCGGATTCGGCGCGCGAGGAGGATGTCTTCATGTGTTGGCTATGATACTTGCGCCCCCCGGAACCCCGCGGAGCGGCAACAGATTCCCCCTCATGTCCCGCAAACCCAAAAAAGGCTATTTCGTCCGTGGACAGTTCGTTGCCGAAGGCAGCGAACTCGACCTCGAGCTCAAACGCGAGCTCAAGGGTACCGACGAAGCCAGCAAAACCGATCTCAAACGCGAGAGCACCGAACTGCAGAAGCTCGGCGAGGGCCTGCTCGGCCTGCGCGCCAGCCTGTTCGACAAGCTCCCGCTCGGCGAAAAGCTCAGCGACGCCGTCGTCGAAGCCCGCCGCATCACCAATTTCGAAGGCAAGCGCCGGCAGATGCAGTTCGTCGGCAAGCTCATGCGCGGCCTCGCCCCTGAGGTGCTCGAGAGCGTGCGTGCCGCGCTCTACGAGCAGCACCGCGCGCCCGCCGAGGAAACCGCCACGCTCCATGAGGCGGAGCGCTGGCGCGACCTGCTGATCGCCGACGACGACGCGATGGGCGGCTGGATCGAGACCCATCCGGCCACCGACATCCAGCAGCTGCGCGCACTCGTGCGCCAGGCGCGCAAGGACATCAAGGCCGGCCCCGCGGGCGAAGCGCCGCGGCAGGGCAAGGCCTACCGCGAGGTGTTCCAGCTGGTGCGCGCCCAACTGTCCGCGCACGCCGACGGTGACCGCGCCGCCGAAGCGGGCGAGCAGTCGCGCGAAGAAGACGCATGACGGCCTTCGACCCGGTTCGCATCGGCATCGTCTCGGTCAGCGACCGGGCATCGACCGGCGTCTACGAAGACAAGGGCCTGCCGGGCCTGAAGGACTGGCTCACGCGCGCGCTGCGCAACCCGATCGACTTCGAGGCGCGGTTGATTCCCGACGAGCAGGCCGGCATCAGCGCGACCCTGATCGAACTGGTCGATGCGGGTTGCGCGCTGGTGCTGACCACCGGCGGCACCGGCCCGGCGCTGCGCGACGTCACGCCCGACGCCACGCTGGCTGTGGCGCACAAGGAAATGCCGGGCTTCGGCGAGCAGATGCGGCAGATCAGCCTGCGCTTCGTGCCGACGGCGATCCTCTCGCGCCAGGTGGCGGTGATCCGCGACAAGAGCCTGATCCTGAACCTGCCCGGCCAGCCGAAGGCCATCGCCGAGACGCTCGAAGGGCTGAAGAACGCCGATGGCTCGCAAGCCGTTCCGGGCATCTTCGCGGCGGTGCCCTACTGCATCGACCTGATAGGCGGCCCGTACCTCGAGACCGACGACGCCGTCTGCAAGGCCTTCCGACCCAAGTCCGCGCTGCGCCCCGCGCGCTGAAACGCCCCGGCACCCGAGGAAACCCGGTGCTCCGGGGCGGGGCCTGCACGGGACGTGCGCATTAGACTGCTCCGCAGAACGGAGACCTCATGCACATCGTCATCACCGGCGGCGCCGGATTCCTGGGCGCGCGCCTCGCGCGCACACTGCTTGCCCGCACCGCGTTCTCGCTGGCTGGAGCCGCGCCGGCCCCCATCACCCGGATCACGCTGGTCGACCGCGCCCCGGCACCTGCCGACCTGGCCACGGATGCGCGCATTGCCCAGGTCGTCGGCGACCTGAACGAACTGCTGGCAAACGCGCCGCAGCGCGTGCTGCCGGAGGACGCTTCTGCGGTGTTCCACCTGGCTGCCGCAGTGAGCGGCGAATGCGAAGCGGACTTCGACCTCGGCATGCGCAGCAACTTCGCTGCCACCCACGGACTGCTGGAAGTCTGCCGGCAATCCGGCCGCGCACCGGTGCTGGTGTTCTCCAGCTCGCTCGCCGTCTTCGGCAGTTCGCCCGAGCTGCCGCTGCCCGAGGTCATCCAGGACCAGACGCTGCCCACGCCGCTGAGCAGCTACGGCATCCAGAAGGTGATCGGCGAGCAGCTGGTGGCCGACTACACGCGCAAGGGCTTCATCCATGGCCGCAGCGTCCGGCTGATGACGGTCAGCGTGCGCCCCGGCAAGCCCAACGGCGCGGCGTCGGGCTTCTTCAGCGGCATGTTCCGCGAGCCACTGGCCGGGCTGCGCGCGGCTTGCCCGGTTCCCGATGCCACGCCGGTCGCGATCGCCTCGCCCGCGCGCACCATCGAAGGCCTGATCCGTGCAGCGGAGGCCAGCGATGCCGAATGGGGGCTGCGCATCGCCGTCAACCTCCCGTCGCTTTCGACCACGGTCGGCGATATGGCAGCCGCGCTCGGCCGCGTCGCGGGACCTGCGGCCGTGGCCCTGCTCGACCGCACGCCGGACCCGGCAATCGCACGTATCGTGAAGACTTGGCCGGGCCGCTTCGAGTGGACCCGCGCCCGCGCACTCGGCCTGGCGGCGGACGAAAGCGTCGACGCGATCATTCGGGACTACGTCCGTGAAAATCCCGACGCTGTGCGCGCTCCCGCTGCTGCATAGTCGAACGCAGCCGCGGCGCCGCCGCGTTCGACTACAACGAGGAGACAACACAATGAAGCTGAACCGAATGGCCCTGGGCCTGGTTCTCGGGATGGGCCTGGCCTGCGCCGCACTGGCACAGACGGCCATGAAGATTAGCATTTCGGTGGCGCAAAACTCTCACCAAGGCGTCGCCATCGACACCTTTGCGAAGGAAGTCGAGAAGCGCACCGGTGGCCGCT
>CAIQMJ010000214.1 GCA_903872875.1 uncultured Variovorax sp. | reverse complement strand
GCTGCTCACCCCGTAGTGTACGTGCACGCGCGCGCAGTGGTTGTCGAACGCATCCTGGTAATGGTCGGTCACCAGCGGCGGGCTGATCGTGATGTTCTCGCTGCCCTGGATGTCTGCGGCGCGCGATGGGTGGACCTGCAGCATGTAGATCAGCGCGGTGGGAGCGCTGACGCCCAGTTCGATGTCGTAGCCGATTTTGATGAGCATGGAGCCGCTTTTTCGAAAGTGTGGGATGGGCAGGGTTTCCCCAAGCATGTTCGGTGCCGCCTTCCGACGACGCCCTGCGCGACCGATGCTAGGTATGTCGCATGACGCCCGCCAGCGGCAGACGCTTGAAGTTGCGTAGGTCAACGCAGATGTAGGAATCGTCCTTCAGGCATCGTTCTGCCACGCCGACATCCCGCGGTGCGGCGCCACTACGGTTGCGGAACGATGCGACACCTACGCTCTGTTACCAACTGCGCAGTATCCCCATTCCGCCGATACGGCAGTTCACCAACCCCACTTCTGCTTTCAAGGACATCAACATCATGGAACTGTCATCGCTGATCGGTGCGCTCAATGCAGCATGGATCGACGAATTCCTGATCTGGTCGGTCGCGGCCGTTGCCGGGACCATCGGGCTGGTCGCCCTCGTGAACGCCGTCGACATGTTTCTCGAAGCCGAAGCCGGTTGACCGCGCAGGCCGCCCGGCGCCCGCGCGGCGCCTCTCCATCTCCCACGAAAGGTCGTCATGACGCCACGTAACAAGGCGGCGGCAGGCCGCCGCCCCAAATCCAGCGAAGGCAGCAACGCCAAGCAGCAGCAGCTCGCGGGGTTCACCGAGGAGCCGACCGCAACCCTCACCACCAACCAGGGCCTGCAGATCCCCGACAACCACAACTCGCTGAAGGCGGGCGTGCGCGGCCCGACGTTGCTGGAGGACTTCATCCTTCGCGAGAAGATCACCCATTTCGACCACGAGCGCATTCCCGAGCGTGCCGTGCATGCACGGGGTTCGGCGGCGCATGGCTACTTCCAGGTCTACAAGTCGATGTCGCAGTTCACCTGCGCCGACTTCCTGCAGGACCCGGCACAGAAGACGCCCGTTTTCGTGCGCTTCTCGACGGTTGCTGGCGGTGCAGGCTCGGCCGATACCGTGCGCGACGTGCGCGGCTTCGCCGTCAAGTTCTACACGCAGCAGGGCAACTACGACCTGGTCGGCAACAACATCCCGGTGTTCTTCATTCAGGACGCGATGAAGTTCCCCGACCTGATCCACGCCGTGAAGATGGAGCCGCACCACGGCATGCCGCAGGCGGCCAGTGCGCACGACACCTTCTGGGACTTCGCCTCGCTGATGCCCGAGACCACCCACATGCTGATGTGGGCCATGAGCGACCGCGCCATCCCGCGCAGCTACCGGATGATGGAAGGCTTCGGCGTCCACACCTTCCGCTTTGTCAACGGCCGCGGCGAAAGCCACTTCGTCAAGTTCCACTGGAAGCCCAAGCTCGGCATCCACGGCCTGGCCTGGGACGAGGCTCAGAAGATCGCCGGCAAGGACGCCGACTTTCACCGGCGCGATCTCTGGGAAGCCATCGAGAACGGCGACTTCCCAGAATGGGAACTCGGCGTGCAGATGATCCCGGCCGACAAGGAGCATGCGTTCGGCATCGATCTGCTCGACCCGACCAAGCTGATCCCGGAGGAGCTCGTCCCGGTGCAGAAGATCGGCAAGATGGTGCTCGACCGCAACCCGGACAACTTCTTTGCCGAAACCGAACAGGTCGCGTTTCATCCGGGCCACGTCGTCCCCGGCATCGACTTCAGCAACGACCCGTTGCTGCAGGGCCGGCTGTTCTCGTACACCGACACGCAGATCTCGCGGCTCGGCGGTGCGAACTTCCACGAGCTGCCGATCAACAAGGGCGTCTGTCCGTTCCACAACTTCCAGCGCGACGGCATGCACCGCCAGACCATCGCACGCGGCCAGGTTGCCTACGAGCCCAACACGCTGGGCAACGGCACCGAATTCCGCGTCGACGGCGCGAGCGGCGGCTTCCAGTCCTTCCCGGAAGAGATCGAGAGCCCGAAGGTGCGGCGCCGCAGCCCGTCCTTCGACGACCACTTCACGCAGGCGCGCCTTTTCTTCAACAGCCAGAGCGTGGCCGAGAAGGAGCACATCGTGGCTGCCTTCCGCTTCGAGCTCTCGAAGCTGGAAGTGCCGGCGATCCGCCAGCGCATCGTCGACAACCTGGCTCACGTCGACGAAAAGCTGGCGCGCCGCGTGGCCGAACCGCTGGGCATCAATGCACCCGACGCGCGTGCGGCGGCTGGCCGGCCCGGATTCCGCGATCACCGGATCGCATCCGAGGTCGAGGAATCGCGCGCGCTCAGCATGCTTGATACCGGCGACGGCTCGGTGAAAACGCGCAAGGTCGCGATCCTGGTGGCCGACGGTGTCGATTCGGCGTCGCTCAAGCCGATCCGCGAGGCGATCGAGGCGGCCGGCGCGACGTGCAAGGTGGTTGGGCCTCGCCTCGGCGCCGTCACCAGTGCGTCGAAGCGCCAGATCGAGGTCGATGCGACCTTCACCAACATGCCGTCGATCATGTTCGACGCGGTGCTCGTGCCGGCGGGCAAGGACGGCATCGCCGCCATGGCGCAGATGGGCGATGCGGTGCATTTCGTGCTCGAAGCCTTCAAGCACTGCAAGGCGATCTGCACCGTCGGCGAAGGCGTCCAACTGCTGAAGATGCTTGGCGTCGACGACAGCGAAGCGCCCAAGCCCGCAGGCGTCGTGGTAGCGGCCACGCCGGTGACGAACCTGGGCGACGCCACGGCGGCCATCCAGATCGCGCAGAACTTCATTGCCGCGATGGCGAAGCACCGCCATTGGGATCGGGCCAACGTGGACGCCGTGCCGGCCTGAGTCAAGCCGGTCTCCGCCCGCACCGCACCGCGCGGGCGTATATGCACGCGTGCGTGCGAAGTTGGCACGTCACGGCACAATTTGGCAGAAACGTTTCAAAGTGTGGCCGTTTGGGTGCACCTTGGTTTACGCTGCGAGCCATGGAGACGCGTTCGTACTCTGGCTGGATCCGATTCCAGGCGCGCCATGGCTGAAGCCGTGGCGATGCTTCGTGCACTCACCGAGGCGCTGGACGGCCTCGGCGTCGCCGCCTGCGTGTTCGATCAGGACGATGCCTCGCTGCTCTGGAACCGCAGCTTTCTGACGCTCTTCCCCGAACACGCGCCCTATATCTACGTCGGCGAAGCCTATGCGTCGAACCTGCGCCGCTTCTATGGCGGTCGGCTCAGCGAGGACGAACTGCCGCGACTCGAGCGCTACGTCGAGGAGGGCGTGGCGCGCCACCGTGCGCAGCAGCGGCCATTCCGTTTCGAGCACAACGGTGTCCAGCTGACGGTATCGACGGCGCCGCTCGAAGGCATCGGCAGCATCCGGATGTGGCGCGCCGAAGGCCTGGCCGGCACGACCGCGTCGCTGCCGCTGCTGCCTGTCACCACCGGCGAAGCCATGGCGCTCGCCGACAGCGCCTGGTTCGACCACGTCGCCGAAGGCGTGATGGTCACCGGCGCCGGACGTGTGATCACCTGGGTCAACCAGGCCTTCGTCACGATGTACGGCCTGAGCGAACGTGCGGCCGTCAGTGGCCTGCAGTTCGAGGATGTCTACCGCCTCGCCTGGCTGGGTGCCGCGTCGTCCGAACAGCCGCTGTTCGAGCGCGGCGTGGCCGTGCTGACCGAAAACCTGCGTTTCTCCGGCGCGCCCTTCGAAGTGCCGCTGCCCGGTGCGCGCTGGACGCGCATCACCGAGCAGCGCGGTCCCGAAGGCCAGGGTTTCTTCGCGCACATCGACATCACCATGCTGAAGCGTCAGCAACAGCAATTGCAGTTGGCCGAGCGGCGCGCGCGCGAGAGCGAGGCGCTGCTCAAGCAGAAGTCGATGTTGCTGGAGACCACGCTCGATCGCATGGAGCAGGGGCTCATGATGGTCAATGCCGACCGGGTGGTGGAGGTCTGCAATCGCCGCGCCATCGAGCTGCTCGAACTCCCTCGCGAACTGATGGCCTCGCGCCCGAGCTTCAACGAGGTGCTGGCCTGGCAGTGGGCGCATGACGAATTCGCGCAGGTGCCCGACGACGTGCAGCAGTTCGTGCGGGCGGGCGGGATCCTCGACCAGCCGCATAGCTACGACCGCAGGCGACCGGACGGCCGGGTGATCGAAGTGCAGAGCGTGCCGATCCAGGGCGGCGGCATCGTGCGCACCTACGAGGACGTCACCGAGCGTCGCCGCAACGAGGAGCGCATCCGCCACCTCGCGCGCCACGATGGCCTGACGTCGCTGGTCAACCGCAGCGTGTTCCTGGAGCAGCTGGCCGACGCGGTGAATGACGCACGGCGTCGCGGTAGCGCCTTCGCGGTGCACTTCGTCGACATCGACGAGTTCAAGCCGGTGAACGATCGCTATGGCCATGCGGTCGGCGACAAGGTGCTGGCGCTGATCGCGCACCGGATGCGCCAGGTGGTCGGCGAGGGTGACGTGGTGGCGCGCATGGGCGGCGACGAATTCGCGATCCTGCAGGCCGGCGCGAGCGACGCGGAGAGCGCTTGTGCATTGGCCCAGCGCATCCTCGACACGCTGCGCCAGCCCATGCAGATCGAGACTTTCCATCTGCAGCTCGGCGCCTCGCTGGGTGTCGCGCTCTTTCCGACCGGCGGCGACGAGGCCGACCTGCTGCTGCGCAATGCCGACGCCGCGATGTACATCGCCAAGGCCACCGGCAGTACCCACCCGCGGATCTACGGCGAGCCGGCCGTCGGCACGGGGGCGGCCGCGGCCTGATCGCGCCGGGCCCCGGCTATTTCCTCAGGCTCCCCGCATGGGTCGAAATGGTGGCCAGGATCCGGCTCGAGGCATCGGCACCGGCAGTGCCCGTGGAACTGGTATTGGAAGCGGCATTCACCATGGATGACTCTCGGCTGGAAGAAGGGGAGGCGATCCTATGAACCGTGCAGCGAGCGCCGCACCGCCAGCCCGACGCGATGGCTTTGCCCGCGAAGCGACGGCCCGCCACAGGTGGCCGCCCCTACACCCTTCGCGCTAG
>CAIQMJ010000213.1 GCA_903872875.1 uncultured Variovorax sp. | reverse complement strand
TGACCACGAACAGCCCCAGCCACAGCTTCGCCCCGATCGTCAACAGCGCCGCGGAGTGGCGCGCGGAGATGGCGCGCCTGAACAAGCCTGGCCAGCCCAGCTTCTTCCACATCCGGACCCAGTTGCCGAAGCAGGGCCGCACCAACCAGGTCCTCGGCGCGTCGCGCTACATGAACGTGGTGCTCAAGACCTACGCGAGCGGCGGCGAGAACGAGATCCACGCGCATTCCAATGAGGACCACGTGTTCGTCATCCTGCAGGGCGGCGCGGTGTTCCACGGGCCGAATGGTGAGACGCGCGAGGCCGGCAGGAACGACTGCGTGCTTCTGCCGGCCGGCACCTTCTACTGGTTCCATGCCAAGGAGGACCAGGAGGAGCTCGTCATGCTGCGTATCGGCGCGCACATCGACCCAGACAGCGACGTGCTCGCGCGCATCGACCTGGAGGGCAAGCCCTTCGATGGCTATTCCGAGAAGAACAAGGAAGTGCCGGTGGTTCTGCACGAGGATCGGATCTACGAATGAGCAGCCCGTCGCCTGCAACGAGCGCGCGAGCATCCACGGAGATTCCGCTGTGCCAGCCTCCCGATCCCGCGCCCCGCAAGCCTCGGCTGGTCTGCCCGCCGGGGACTGCGGATTGCCATGTGCACGTCTACGGCCCCGCCGACCGCTACCCCGTCGCCGCGACGCGCGCCTTCGATGTGCCCGACGCCTTGCCCGCGCAGCTGCGCGCGCTGCACGACACCCTGGGCGTCGAGCGCCTGGTGCTCGTGCAGCCCAGCGGATACGGCACCGACAACCGGCGTCACCTGGAGGCGGTGGCCGAACTGGGCCGGCCGGCGCGCGTCGTCGCCGCGCTGCGGGCCGACGTGCAGGATGCTGAACTGGACCGCCTGCACGAAGCCGGCGTGCGGGGAGTGCGCTACAACATCGGCCATACTGGCGCCGTCCCGCTGGCCGAGATGCCCACGCTGGCGGCACGCATCGCCCGCCTGGGCTGGCACGTGCAGCTGCACGTCATGGATGACCTGGGCCGGGCTCCGCTGGCCGAGATGGAGCCCACCCTGCGCGAACTGCCCACCGACGTCGTGATCGACCACATGGGCTCGCTCAGGCCTGGAGACGGCGTGGGGCAGCCCAGCTTCCAGGCGCTGCTGCGGCTGGTGAACACGGGGCGGTGCTGGGTCAAGCTGTCTTGCGGCTACCGGATGTCGGCGCTGCCTCCGCCCTACGAGGACATGGTGCCCTACGTCCAGGCGCTGCTGGCCGACCGGCCGGACCGTCTGGTATGGGCCAGCGACTGGCCGCACGTCTCGTTCAAGGGCGAGATGCCCAACTCCACGGACCTGCTGGACCAGATGCTGACCTGGGTGCCCGACGAAGCACAGCGCCACCAGATCCTGGTGCGCAACCCCGAGCAGCTGTACGGGTTCTGAGCGGCCCGCCCCGGCGGCGCCGACCACTGCGATCAAAAGAAAGAGGAGACACCCATGCCCATGTTCCATCTGCTGCGCCGCGCGGCGCTGCGCGCCACGCTGCTCGTCCCGATGCTGCTGCCGGTCCTGCCGGCCGCTGCGCAGAAGCAGGCCGCGGCCAACTTCCCCGCCAGGCCGGTGCGCTTGATAGTGCCCTTCCCGGCCGGTGGACCCGCCGACGTGCTGGGCCGCGCGATCGCGCAACGCCTGTCCGAAAAGTGGCGCCAGCCCGTCGTCGTCGACAACAAGGGCGGAGCCAACACGCTGATCGCGGCGCAGGAGGCCGCCCGCGCCGCGCCCGACGGCTACACCTTGTTCATGCCCCTGGATTCGACCTACACGCTGAACCCGGCGCTGTATTCGCGGCTGCCCTACGATCCGATCAAGGACTTCGCGTCCATCTCGATCGTCGCCCGCCAGTCCCTGGTGCTCACCGCAACCGACCGGACACCCTTCAGGGTGGTGGCCGACCTGGCGGCCGCCGCCCGGGCCCAGCCTGGCAGCATCAACTATGGCTCCAGCACCACGTCCACGCAGCTCGCAGGCGAGATGTTCACACGGCAGAGCGGCATCAAGCTGGTCCAGGTGCCGTACCGCGGCGCCTCGGAGGTGGTCAAAGGAATGCTCTCGGGGGACGTCGAGGTCGCCTTCGACGGCATCGCCGCCAATGTCCCGCACATCCAGTCCGGGAAGATCCGTGCGCTGGCCACGACGGGCCCGGTCCGCTCCGCAGCCTTGCCCGACGTGCCGACGCTGGCGGAGGCCGGGCTCAAGGGCTACGAGCTGTTGATGTGGAATGCACTGTCCGCGCCCGCCGGCACGCCGCGGGCGATCATTGACAAGATCCACAAGGACGTCGTCGAGGTCGTGCAGCGCAAGGAAGTCAGGGACGAGCTCATGGTGTTCGGCCTGGAGACGGCGGGCACCACGCCCGAGGAGATGGACGAGACCATTCGGCGGGAGACCGCCAAGTACGCGCCCCTGATCCAGGAGCTCGGGCTCAAGCTGAACTGAAGGGCGCACCGGCATGACCGTCCCAGCCCTCGACTACGGATCGGGTGGGCGCATCGGCTTGCTGCTGCCCTCCGTGAACCAGGCCGCCGAGCCGCAGCTGCGCGCGATGCTTCCCGCCGACATCGCCATCGCGG
>CAIQMJ010000212.1 GCA_903872875.1 uncultured Variovorax sp. | reverse complement strand
CTGGTATTCCTCAAGCAACTGCTTCTTCAAAGCCATGAACCACTACGACGTGCTGGGCATACGTCCCAGCGCCTCCCAGCAGGAGATCGAACTCGCGTACAGGACTAGGCGCTCCCAGTACCACCCTGACAAGTACGCCACTGCCGATCTCGACACGGTGAAGTGGGCAACCAACAAAATGCAGGAGGTCAGTGTCGCCTATGCGGCGCTGTCAGATCCTGACGGGCGAAAGGCATTCGACTCTCGCCTCCAAGCGGATGAGGGCCCGAGACCGCCACGCGAGACTGAAAAGCCTGCAGTTCGCGCAAGCCTTCGGGACCTGTTCCAGGCGCGGCTGGCCCCCTATGGAGGGTTCTCGCGGGTCTACTTCGCGCCCCGCATCCCAGTAAAGAAACTCGGTGCAGCACGCGGCAACTATGCCGTCGACATCAAGGAAGAAGATGTTGTCGTGCTCATTGTCACCACGGTGTTCGGCGGAGCCAAAGAAGGCATTGTCCTGACCGAGGAGGGGATGCGAATCAAGGAGCTGATGTCGGCGACTACCGACTTGCCGTGGACCGACATCCGCTCTCTCGACATCCGCGGGACGGCCATCTGGGTCAACGGCCATCAGGTCGCCGACTGTCCGATGGTCGACAAGCCTGAACTGGAGCGACTTTTCGTGGTCGTCCGGGAGTTTCTAAGGGAGCCAAGCCCGAACGGCGCCTCGGGCGCCGCAAGTGAAGCTTCGCATGCGGCCTTCAATCCAGCCCCATGGACCGATCAGGTCCTGAGCAACGAGGTTTATGTGGCGGCGAAGCAGCGCCTCATCGAACTGTCTGATTTGCTGGAACCAGTCGAGCAGGAAGTGGGGGAGGAGTGGCTGGACCGGCAGGCGCTGGCGAACCTCTTTGAGTTGTCTGGTGAAGCGCTGGGCGACCCCAGGAAGGCGAAATTGGCCTATCGGTGGGTCCTGGAGGTAGGACGTCTTTGCGAGGCTGCAGTCACTTCTTTGAATCAGGGAGGGAGGTCGATCGACCAGGACCTGTTCCAGGGAAACTGGGATGAGCCCGTTGCGATTCGAGATCTGCGTTCGGTGCTGAAGAACCTTTTTTCAATGATCCGCGAGGAGCGCGAGAAGGAGCGGGCCAATCGGTTCTTTGAAAGATAGATCACAGGCATAGAGGTGGAGGCGGTGCTCCTTCCGCCCGAGCTTATGCGGTTCTATTGCGTGGACAGGCGCTCCGCAATCTCGCGTGCGCCCAGGCTTCGCACCGCCGCGAGACTTTCGAGTTGCGTCGCTCGCGGACGTGCTTTACCTTGCTCCCAGTGGTAGATGGTCTGCCCGGAGACACCCACCAGTTGCCCATAGCTTGCGGCGGACAGTTCATGCTTTGAACGGTGTGCCGCCAACCTCGTCGCACTGAATCGGCGCTTCGTGCCGGCTTCTTCATCCTCCAAACTTTTGACTGCGTCGGAGCGCGTCGCGCCCTTCGCAACACGACGAAGTTCTTTCTCCAGGGCGCTTACCTGGCGACGCAGTTCGGCGATCGAGGCGCGATGTGCAACCGAGGCTTTTTTGAGCGTTTCGATTTCAGCTCGTACTTCCTTGCGAGCGACGCGAGAGATTTCGGATTTGAGGATAGAGGCGATATTTGGCATGGAGGGATTGTGTCGTTGCATTGCCGCCTTGCCAGCAGGCGGATTTCCTTAGAGTGCACGCCTCTGCGCACACATGATTCCCGCGGAAAGGCTCCTGCTACCGCGCTGTCGGGCGATTGTGCCCCGTCTTGGAGGTCAGTAACTCACTGACGGCTGAGAGGGTTCACTCGGCATCCAGATCGGGAAGAAGCGCTTCGTCTTCTCGGAAAACATGTGCGTCAACAGTTCTCGCTGCAGCGATGGCTGTTTCTCAGGACGGCCACCCTTTTTCGGGTCTTTTTCCTTGGGCCAGCCGCCCTTGTTTAACAGGCGATCCTTCGTCCCTGTCTGGGCCTCGGCGTAGTAGCAACCCTTCCCGGCGTAGCGCGTCACCACGCTGCTCAGAATCTCGCGCTTGGCCAAGTCGTGTCGGTGAACCATCCCGACGCCTACCGCTTTGTGCTTGCCTTGCTTCGCGTCGAGATTGCAATTGTGGTAGCGACCGTTGTCACCCGTGATCTCCTTCAGCCAATTCAAACCGATCGCCGTTGCAATGCCAACGTCGTTTTGATGATCGTCACCGTTCAAGAACAGCGTGACGTGAAAATGCCAGCCGGTCTCGATTCCGTATTCGGTGCCGATGATGTACCCGGCAATCGGCTGGGGCTTCTTCTTTGCATCTCGATCCTTCTGCGACTGAATCACCTTGGGAAGAACACGATTGAGGAACTTGATCAGTGTCTCGCGGTAGGCGCGTGCTTGGGTCCAGTCATGCGCCGGGGCAAACCCTTCGATGAACATGCAATCGACTCGAATCACCAGGAGACGCGAGTGACGACGGAATTGAGCATCGGTGTAGCGCCGGATGCAGGTAAGGTTGCGCCGCACCTTATCTTGATGAAGTTTGACTGTCTTGCGAAAGGCCGGCTCACGCGCTCCTGAGCGCAATGCCGCAAGCATTCGCTGTCGAGCTTCAGCGTACTCCTTGTGCTCCGCGTGGCTCAGTGCTTTGCCCAAGGCCCTCCAGTTAAACAGGTGCTCTCTGGCAGCGCACTGGATGAAGAGCTCGACGTAGGGGTGAAGGCGATGCTTGGGAAGGTTCTCCTGCAGTTGCTGTGGTGTCAACCACAGTGCACGTTGAACTCGCTGGTCAAGCTTTGAGCCGAAACGCTGAACGGGGGACTTGCCTGGTGCGCACTGAGAGGGTCCCTCTGCGAGCAGATCGCGGGTGAGGGCGACAATGTCTTCAATGTGCTTGGCTGTCTGAAAGCCAGACGGTATGCGAAGGCATTCCTTCCCATTGAAGGTATCGTGGTAAATCATGCTGATGCACAAGGCACGCTTGTCACCAAACGATGGTGACGATGGCGGGCACGATGATGATGTTGCTGTGAAGTTGGTCATTTGGAGGTGAATGTCATAGTGGGAAAGTCCACGCGTCTGATGGCAACTAGATACAGATCCGAAAGAGACGATAATCTCGACGGAAAGAGGGGCCTAGGACGAGGTAGACAATTTCGAATGAGATAAAGAGATAATCCGAAACCTCTTCTCCCCAATGAAGCAAAGATGTCCAGGGGAATCACGGATCTAGTCTCATAGATATGGCATCAGGTCGATAAAAAGTTATCACGCTCGACGGGTGTGCTTTGCGAGGTAATGACCAACCATTCCGAAAGCGCGCACCGGTGCAAAGTTGGCTTCGCCCTCCCCGCACGCATACGCTGCTGTGCACTTCAATGCAGGTCAGGAGCGCGTGGATGACGCAAGCGATGAGGGTGCGCACTACAGCTGGAATTTGAGCGACAGGCATTGATAGAGCGCTGCCAAGAGATCGGGTCGGTGGCGCACACATCGGCGGTGTTCGAACAGACATTTTCGACCGGACCAAGGCCGGTGCCGAAACAAGTTCGCCAACGTTGAGAGCAAGCCGCCGAGCATCGAGCAGACGGCGATTCTCCACCTGCGTGCCGAGCTGGTACGCGTGCAGACGTCGCGTACTTTTTCGGATGAGCGGCGACGTATTTCGTGAGCGTAGCGGCGAAGTGCGCCTGCATTCAAAAAGCTATCGATGCAAAAGCACGATGCGCTTGGCTGTCGTCGCTCGCGCGATGCTTGCGCATGTTGGAGGCGACCATGGCTATCGCGTCCGAATGCAACTCGAGTAGAAGGCGTTGGAGTAGTTGCGCGGGGGGGTATGCCTCCAGCCAGATCGAGCCCTGCTCGGGGCAACGTGCTGTTCATGCGGGTCCCGTCGACGCTGCGGCAGCGTGGCCGCTGACTGCTCGTTGGTCCGGTCGAGCTACAAGCCGCTTGGCCTGAAACACCTTCAAAGGGACGTGGGGTTCACTGAGTCGCAAAACAATGCGATTCCATGCGACAAATCGCATGGAATCGCATTGTTTTGGAAGTCGAAGCGGCCGAAGCCGCCTCCCGCGGGAGCCTCAGAGCGCGCCGAAGTTGGGGCCGCGATAGATGAAGCGGCGGCGACCGAGCCGGCCGATCCACACTTTGCTGCCAGCGGTTAGGTAGTCCAAGACCTCGTCGTAGCGCGAAGCAGGGCGGATCGGGCCATTTCGCAGAATCTCATTACGGGGAAGCGGCTGATTGCCGTTCCCGTAAAAGAGCGTCTGGATGTAGTGTTCCAACGCCTTGGCATCGGCTTGAAGTTGCGTCACGCCGCTTTGATGCCCGAACAGGCGCTTGAATTCATCGATATGCCAGCAAATGATCGAGAATGCGCATTCCAAGGCGTTGAGACTGATCTGCCCCTGCTGCTTGGTGAAAAAGTGCAGCAGCGCCGCGAGGCGACCCGTCATTTCCATCGACTTCGATGCGAAATCCTTGATGTCGTTCAAGTAGCCGAACGGCTGCAACATCGCTTCCACCTGGTTCGTTAACGCGATCCAGCGTGTCACCGCCTCGGGCGAGAACTCCAGCACTTTGCGTTTGATCGGACCTTCGGCGAGCCGTCGGTCGTATTCTTCGAGCAACTCCTTGATGCTGCTGTGAAAGCCAGGGAGATAGACCCATTGCTCGTTGTACCAGTACACGAAGCGGAAGCCCTGCGTGGAGGGCGGAGCACCCACCAGCACACGCGCCCAGAAGCCAGAACCGCGAGCGAGGTCGCCGTGACGGCGCAGGTAGTTCTTGAGCACGACGGGCTGGACCATGATGCTCATGGTGCCTCGCGGATGGCGGGCGACGATGTGCACACCGCGTCCGCGATCAAGCGTCAGCATTTTGGCGCCATCCCAGACCCGGTTGTGCACGCTGAACGTCGTCATCGCACTGCCTTTGAGGACGGCCTCACCTTCGTCCGACATGAGCACAATGGATTCGCAGTCGCCCTCGAGTGCCTCGATGAGCGCGCGTTCGGAGATGTCCTGACGATGGAGTCGCCGCAGACGGGGTGTGATCGGCTTCTTCTTCTCGTGCGCCTCCCACTGCTGTTGGATCTCATCGGTCGACTCGTCTTGGTGCGCGGCCTTCTTGAGCTTGCCCCGGAGTACCTGGTCTTTTGCTTGCCACACTTTCATGTCGTACATGTACTGCGAGAGATCCTCTTGGTACTTGACCGCGCGAGCTTCGTCATGCGCGTGAATGGGAGCCGACACGATGCCGTCGACTGCCGACTTGCGCTCGCCAGACTCTGCGATGGTTAAGAAGTTGGTCGCGACGGGACGGAGCTGGCCAGTGGGCAGTAGGACGTCGACGAGGCCCTGACACGCCGCCGAGATGGCGGACAAGATGGCCATGCAGATCAAAGCGTCGGGAGCCTGCACCTTGGTTTGGATTTCCCTGACAAGAAGCTCCAGCTCGGGGGGCAGCGCATTGACAGGGTAGGGAGGTGTGATGATGGGAGGGTTCACTTTTCGCTCCCTTCTTCGAGTTGGGCTTCCGACTCCGAGGGCGTCGGTTTGGTACCGCCGCAGACATGGCAGCGAATGCCTTCCCCGTTTTCGTTGCGCTGAGCACGAGCTTCCTCGAGCAGCTTCTTGAATTTCGCCGGATGCAGCTTCAGACCGTCGCGCTCGAGCGCTTCCACGACGGCGCGTTGCGTCACGCCGCGAGTGAGCGCCTGCTCGACGTTGGCATACAGCGCGGTGAACTTGGCGGCAGTGGTGCGCTCGCCCGTGGGCTGCAGCGCGTCGAGCGACTTCATCAGCGTATCGATGCCGCGGGGTTCGATGTTGGTCGTCATTTGGCTCATTGCTTGCTCTCCTCAATCAGTGCCTTGATCGAATCGACGGGCCACAGGAGGCGACCGTTCGGGAGGCGCAGCGGCTTGATGCCAAAGTAGGAGCCGTGGCGGCTCAGGCGCTTACGAACAGTCTGCGGACCGACGAGGTACTGCGCAGCAAACGCATCGGTGGTGAGTTGGAAGCCTGCTTGACTGGCAAGGACTTGTGTTTGCATTACTTACTCCAGGAAAAATACATCCCTGCATGACCACGCATTTGCTAGTGCTTACCTAGAAGTGCGCGCTGCAGTGGGGAGGAGTCTGAAAGAGCACGGCAACTTTTTCGAGGTACGTTTGGGTGGCACCGGAAGGTACCTGCCTCGATGAACCGAGGCGATGGAACGATAGTTACCATAGCTGGTGCTTGAAAACGAACGCCGGAGCAGTCTTCCAAAGGTTGTCGTCCAACCGAATAGCAAGCTGATAGACGAGATTCAAATCGGGGCGCCGCAGTGACGCTGGTGCACAGTCGATCCCAGTTCTGTGCTGATGCTCCCCTTAGTGCCGCATTCGTGAAGGCCGATTTCATCGCGCTGCATTGGCTTCGGCCCGCATGTCGCGCATGTGCCGCCTGTGCAACATTCCGACTGTCGATCGACAGCGTGTGGACGCTCTTGATGTGCTGCAGCAGTTGAGCGCACAGAGGTCGTGCTCAAGCAGTTGCTGATCGACAAACTCAAACCCGCCCGCTGAATCGTTGCTCCCTGCTCTTGTATGACATACGTACGGGGTTGCAGGGTCGTTCAGCCTGATCCACGCGGCCGGGCCGATATGGGTGCGAAAGCTGCGATTACCGCAAAGGTATGCTTGCGCGCCTTACGTTCATTATCCTCAATACCTTGTTATGGCTAAAAGAAAGATCGATAACTCCCTCTATATATTTTTACTCGGTGCGGTCAGTAATGCGCTGCCGCTTGAGTTTGCCATTCGCGCTTCGGAATTGCGCTACCCGGAAGCCTTGGCGCGATTGAAAGACATAGACAAGGAAATCAGAGAGTGTCTGCTGGGTTGGGGGGCACGAAAAGAGGAGATCGATGCGGAGGAATTGATCGACTACGCATGGGATTTATTGCAGATTGGCGCCCCGCGCGT
>CAIQMJ010000211.1 GCA_903872875.1 uncultured Variovorax sp. | reverse complement strand
GCGGATCGGCTTGCGGGGAAGAGTCGGCGTCGAGGCCTTCGAGTTCAACGACCTCGACAGTTGGGATTCCCGGTTCTTCTCCGTTGGCCCGACAGTCTATCTCCCGATCTTTCAGGGCGGTCGTTTGAAGCAGCGCCTGGCGCTGAACGAGGCACGGCAAAGAACAGCCGCCATTGCCTATCGGCAGACGGTGCTGCAAGCCTGGCATGAAGTGGACAACGCCCTGGACGCCTGGGCAGCCCAGCAGCACCGACATGCCGAATTGCTGGTTTCGTATGAACAGAACAAGCAGGCGCTGCATGCTGCCGAGCGCGGCTATCAGGAAGGCGCTGCCGACTACCTGAATGTCCTGGCCGCGCAGCGTGGCGTCCTTGCCAGCCAGACCAGCCTCAATGCCAGCGCCACCAACGCCGCGCTCACCCTGGTCAATCTCTACAAGTCGCTGGGCGGTGGCTGGGACCCTGACGCACTCACATCCGACCGGCAGGCCGGCGGCGATGCGCCCCTGACGACCACTGCGTCGTCTGCCACCTCGCCATCAAAGGCCGGCCAATGAGTGCCGCAGCGTTGCAGCCGACAGCGGCGCCACCCGCACCCGCTGCTGCGGCAGCCCCGCCGAAGCGGGCGATCGCCGGGCTGGTCGGCATCCTCATCGCGGCCATGATGGCCGGACTGAACAACCGCGTGGGCGCGTTGGCGCTGGCGGACGTGCGTGGCGCGCTGGGCTTCGGCCTGGACGACGCCTCCTGGCTCACGACCGTCTATAGCGCCGGCGAAGTGATCGCCATGCCGTTTGCGGCATGGTTCGCCATCACGCTCTCAGTGCGCCGCTTCGAGCTGTGGATGATCGGCGCATGCACCTTGCTGGCGGTGTGCATTCCCTTCATCCATGACCTCGATCTGCTGCTGGCCATGCGCTTCCTGCAAGGCATCGCCAGCGGCACGATGATTCCCGTGCTGATGATGGCGGCGTTGAAGTTCCTGCCACCCCACATACGGCTGCACGGACTGGCGCTGTATGCACTGACGGCCACCTTCGCCCCCAACCTCTCGATCTGGCTGGCGGGGCAATGGACGGATGGCCTGTTCGATTGGCGCTGGGTGTACTGGCAAATCCTTCCGCTCGCGGCCATTGCCGCCTTGTTGATCGGATGGGGCCTGCCGAAAGACCCGATCCAGACAGACCGCTTCCCGCAGGCCAACTGGCCGGGCATGGCTTTCGGCATGCCGGCATTTGCCCTGATTACCGTCGCCCTGGATCAGGGCGTGCGGCTGGACTGGTTCAACTCCCCCCTCATCGTCGTCTCATTGGTGGCCGGGCTGACGCTGCTGGCGGCCTATCTGCTGACGGAGTGGTATCACCCGGCGCCGTTCATCAAATTGCAGATGCTCAGCCGCCGCAACCTGGCGTTGGGCTTCACCTTGTTCATCTGCCTTCTGGTCGTGCTGACCTCTGGCGTGATGTTGCCGATGACCTATCTCGGGCCGCTCCAAAGCTACCGACCGCTTCAGATGGCACCAATCGGGCTCATCGTCGCGCTGCCTCAACTGGTCCTGGGTTCCGTGGTGGCGCTGTTCCTGTACCGGAAATGGGTCGATGCCCGATTCGTGTTCGCGGGCGGCCTGCTGCTGATCGCCCTGGCGTGCTTCTTTGGTGCGCAATTGACTTCCGATTGGAACCGCGACCAGTTCGTTATGACGCAGACGCTGCAAGCCTTTGGCCAGCCCATGGCTGTCGTCTCGATGCTGTTCCTGTGTACCAGCGTCGTACATCCCAGCGAAGGCCCGTATGTGTCGGGGAACATCAACACGCTGCGCGCCCTGGGGTCGGTACTCGGGGGCGCGGTGGTTGGGCAACTCGTGACCGTGAGACAGCGGTTCCACGCGGAAATGCTGCTGGACCACGCTGCGTTGGTAGGCAACTCCGTCCCGCTTGCTCCGGAGCCCGCTCAACTGATGGGAATCATCGGCCAGCAGGCGCTGGTGCTGTCGGTCGCGGATGCCTATCGCGTGCTGGGCGTTCTGGCGCTGGTGATGGTTCCCTTCGTACTGCGGCTGACCTACATTCCCGCGCCCGACTTGCAGGCCCCCGCTTCTCATTCCACACCGTCGTCGTCCCAAGGATAGTTTCACCATGGCAATGCCGAAGAAAGCCAAGATCACCAGTGCCGTGCTGCTGCTCGCAGTCGCAGCGGGCTGTGTCATTTATCTGAATCGTCCCGAGTCCAGCGCATCGACCCAATCCACGGACGACGCCTATGTACAGGCTGATTTCACCCTCGTCGCGCCCCAGGTGTCGGGAGTGATCGGCAAGGTACTGGTCGAAGAAAACCAGCCAGTGAAGGCAGGGGATTTGCTCGCAGCCATCGACGACCGGGATTTCATCGTTGCGGTGGATGCGGCAAAGGCACAAGTCGCCGCCGCCGAGGCCAGCGTCGCGGGGCTTGCCGCGCGTGTGGCGCAGCAAGAAACCGCGATCCGCCAAGCGCAGGCAGCCGTTGCGGTGGACGATGCCGAACTCAAACTGGCAGAGGCCAACCAAAAACGCTATCGCAACTTGGCAGCCGATGGATCTGGTTCGATCCAGGCACAACAACAGGCCGAAGCGCAGTTGGCCATTCGGCTGGCCAGCCGGGACAAGAACCGCGCGGGCCTGCAAGCGGCGCGGCAGCAAACGGACATCCTGAAAGCCGATCTTGAAAAGGCCAAGGCTGCGCTTTCTCAAGCGCAGGCCGCACAGGCGGCTGCGGAGTTGAAGCTTTCCTATACCCAAATCACCGCGCCCATCAACGGCATGATCGGCCAGAAGTCGGTACGTGTCGGCGCATTCGTGAATGCTGGCAAGCCGTTGCTGGCGGTGATTCCACTCGATGCCCTCTATATCACGGCCAACTTCCGCGAGACGCAGTTGGCGCGTGTACGGGCCGGACAATCGGTGGACATCAAGGTGGACGCCTTGCCGGGTGCCGTACTGAAGGGAACCGTGGAAAGCCTGGGGCCGGCCAGTGGCGTCAGCTATTCGGCTGTCGCGCCACACAACGCCACGGGCAACTTCACCAAGATCGTCCAGCGCCTGCCTGTGCGCATTCGCATCGACCCCGACCAGCTTGACGCTGCAAACCTGCGCGTCGGCATGTCCGTGACGCCGAAGATCCGCATCGGTGAATAGCGTCATTAGCCCAACGTGAGGACCCATGCAAATGAGGCAATACCGTTATCGCGTAACTCTGGAGCAATTGACTGATTCACATGGCGTTCCCACCGATCGCAAGCCTCTACAGTTTGAGGTTGGAAATCATGACGACATCATCTCTGTCGTGACGTGGATTCGCAGCAGAGGTGATTTCAGTAGCCAGGCGGAAGCCGCTGCTTTTGGAGTTGGGTTGAAGTTATTTGGTGGAGCCATCTTGGCAAACAAGGATGACCCGCTTCTGTCTTCGTTCCTGCCGCAGCTATATCAATTCGTGAAGGATTTCAAGGCAGGATCAAGCGACATCCAAGGAAAAGATTGATTCGGCTTCTCTGCGCGACACGGGATATGAATCACTATGGAGCTTCGTCACCTTCGATACTTTCTGGCCGTGGCCGAAGAACTCCGCTTCGCTCGCGCAGCGGAGAAGCTGCATATTGAACAATCGCCGCTGTCGCGGGCCATCAAGGAACTGGAAGAAGAACTCGGCGTGGCGCTGTTTGCCCGTACCACGCGCAGCACGCGGCTAACCCATGCCGGAACATTGTTCTTGGAGCATGTGCGTCGTGTGTTCGCTGCCCTGGAACAAGCGCGTGACAGCGTGAAAGCGGCGGCTAATGGCTTTCATGGGCAATTACGTGTGGCCATGTCGGATGGCATCACGCCGTCGCGCTTGCCGGCCTTACTGGCGTTGTGTCGTCAGGAAGAACCCGAGGTCGAAATTCGCTTCTTCGAGGTGCCGTTATCACAGCAGATCAAAGGGCTTCATGATGATCTGTACGACGTGGGGTTTGCCCAATCCGACGAAGTAGGCGATGGCATCGTCGCCGTGCCCGCTTGGAGCGATGCGCTCATGGTGGCGGTTCCCGCCCGCCATCCGCTGCTGGCCCACAAGCGCATTCCCTTGGACGAGTTGCTGCGCTATCCGCTGGTCCTGTGCGATCCGCAAGTGTGTGAAGGCCATGCCAAGCACGTTGAACGAGTGCTGCGTCGTGCTGACATGGAGCCGCTCATCGCAGAACGAGTTGCCACGTGCGATCTGATGATGGCACTGGTATCGGCCGGCTTCGCGCTCGGGTTGGCGGGCGCTGCACACATTGCCACCAGCCGTGAGCTAGGTGTCGTGGCCCGGCCGCTGGCGTCGCGCGTTCCGCCGCTTACGACCTACTTGCTTCGTCTTGACGGTGATCCGTCCGACGAACTGACACGGTTCATTGAGCGCGTACAGGCCATCGAACTGCCGGAAACTCCCAGGCCCATACGAGGCCGCAACCCTGATCCCCCGGAGGAATTGATGCCATGAAGAAGATCATTCCGTTCTTGCTGGTGACTACCTTGGCCGCTTGCGGCCAATCAGAGGCACCTCAGAAAGCTGCCGATTCGGAGGCAAGCATTCCGACGGTGGAAGAACTGGCGGCCAACCCCGACCGGCTCAAGGAACTGCGCCAGCAATGCAAGACCGACCGCTCCAAGCTGGGCGACGTGCTGTGCAACCGGGTAGCAGAAGCCACGCGCAAACGGTTCTATGGCGACGGAGAAACGCCCTACACACCGCCGAAAGAGTCGCCAAAGTTCTGATTGTTGGCCGTTCGCCGATTCGCCTTCACTTTTTTCTCGACACGCCGCAATGCGCCCGCGCTTGCGGCGTTTTTCTTTGGCTCGCCACCGCACTCATTCTTTCTTTTTCCTCGACCTTTCTGCTCTAAACGGTCTTTGACCGGCACTGACCCGGCACCGATCCTGACGCCTGCGGCACGCCCTTGTGCCGCTTCTTCCATGAGGAATCAGCGCAGGAGAAATCGGAGGCCAGGTCATGCAAGGGACGAACGTGCTGTTCGGTCAGATTGCCGTGGTATTCGGCATCTTGATCGCCGGCGTGTGGGGCGCCACACAATGGACAGCAGCCGCCCTTGGCTATCAAGTACGCCTTGGCTCGCCCTGGTTCGATTTTCTTGGCACGCCGATCTACCACCCGTGGAAGTTGTTTGAGTGGTGGTTCGTTTTCGATGCTTACGCGCCGCGCGTGTTCGATACCGGCGGCGCCATCGCGGGCGGCAGTGGGTTATTGGCGG
>CAIQMJ010000210.1 GCA_903872875.1 uncultured Variovorax sp. | reverse complement strand
GTCACGAAGCGCTCGATGAGCCCTTCCGGCGCGCCCGGGCTGGTCGTGAAGTTGCAGTGGTCGAAGGGCGCGGTGCTCGCGATGACGCGCGTGCTGCCCGCAGGCAGCGTGCCGTCGAGACCGAAGGCCAGGTGGTTGCCGGCGATCAGAAAGCAGGCGTCGATCTCGTTGGACATCAGCGCGCGGGCCGCATCGCGCTCGCCGCCGATGTGGTCCCCGTGCTTGCCGCCGAGCACGTCGAAGTACTTCAGCGTGAAGTCGTCGCGTGGCCACAGGCCTTCTTCGGTGCGCAGGTGATCCAGCGGGATCAGCGTGGCCTGCGGCGAATCGAGCGCGCCCGCGCCGATGGTCCTGTCGCGCAGGTCGGCCGCGCTGCGGATGTCGCTGTCGTCGCGCACGACGATCACCGAACGCAGGTCGATGTCGGTGTCGCGCATCGCGACGGATTGCACCTGCAGGCCCTTGCTGCGCGCGATGCGGTCGGCGCGCACCCAGGCGAGCGGCGAGTTCCAGGCGACGTGGATCGACCCATCGAATTGCGCCTCGACCTGGCGCTCGTAGTTCGAATACAGCACGTAGTCGAAGGGCAGGCCGTGCGCCACGAAGAAGGCCTTGAAGCCCTCCCAGATGGTGACGACCTTGGGCGCGTAGGCGACGGCGCCCATGAGCAGGACGGGTTCGGACATGCGGTGTCTTTCGTTGGAAGCAGGGGGATCAGAACAGCGGCAGGCCGGTGATGGCCTTGCCGATGAAGTCGTAGAGCACGTCCGACGTGGGGGCCATCACGCTCGATGCGCGCGCGTCGCGGAACAGGCGCTCGATGCCGGCTTCCTTGCGGAAGGCCGCGCCGCCGCACACGCGCATCGCGATGTCGGTGACTTCGAGTGCGGTCTCCGCAGCCGCGGCTTTCACTTCGAGTACGCGCAGCATCGTGTCGGCGCGGCCGGCGCCGATGGCTGCGACGGTGTCGTCCAGCAGGGCCTGCGCCATGTCGGTCTTGATGCGTGCGCGGGCGAGGTAGGCGCGGATGGTCGGCAGGTCGGCCAGCGAGCTGTCGAGGTGCAGATGCCGCGTCTGGCTGACATGGCCGATGGCACGCGACAGCGCGCCTTCCATCAGCCCCACCGAGCAGGCCGCGCTGAGCACGGTGAACCAGGGGAGCACGACGCCCATCATCGTGTCGAAGCCCTTGCCGTCTTCCCCGAGCCGGTCGCCCGCTTTCACGCGAACGCCTTGCGCGGTGATCGGCGTCGATGCATTGCCGCGCAGTCCGAGGCCGTCGAAATGGCCGGGCTGGCTCAAGCCGTCGGCCTTGGCGCCGACCAGCCACAGCGTGCTCGCGCCTTCAGCCGCCATCGGCTTGCTCGACCACACGTAGCTGTCGGCTTCGAAGGCCGACGTGACCCAGCTCTTGCGCGCGTCGAGCACGACCGCGTCGCCGTTCGCGCGGGCCGTGCCCGTCGGCGCCCAGAAGTGGCTGCGCGAATCGGCTTCGGAAAAGGCCAGCGTGCTCAGGTGGCTGCCTGCCGCGATCGCGCGGCGCACGGCCTCGGGGCCTTGCTGTTCCAGCACGGCGGTCGCGCAGTAGTGCATGCATACGACCATCGCTGTGGAGGGGCAGGTCTGTGCGATGCGCGACACGACCTGGGCGGCTTCGCGCAGGCCCAGGCCCTGTCCGCCGACCGCGGTGGCCGACACCAGTCCGAGCAGGCCGGCCTGGCCCATGGCCTGGATCACCTCGCGCGGAAAGCGTCCCTCGCCATCGGTTCGCGGGGCGAGCGGCTGCAGCGTTTCCTGGTCGATTCGGGCGAGTGCTTCGAGGTGGTCCATCGCTGGTCTCCTGGTGGGTTGGGTCAAACGGGTCAGTGCAGTCGTGCGCGCAACAGGCCGAGTTGCGCGAGGAAAGGCGTGCTGTCTTCGAGGCAGCGCAGGTCGAGCAGCAGGCGGTCGTCGGCGATGCGGCCGATCACCGGCAGCGGCAGCGCACGCAGCGCCGTGGCGAGGGCGTCGAGCGCGGTGCCGATGCCTTTCTTCGACGTGCCCGCGGGTGCGATCGCCAGGCCGGCGGACGGCAGCCGTTCGACCGGCAGCGAGCCCGAACCGATCTGCCCGAGAAGCGGGACGACTTCGACATCGAAGCGCGGTGACACGGCGTCGCGCACGGCCGGCAGCAGTGCGACCGCCATCGCCTGGATCGCCTCGGCCGGGCGCGTCAGCAGGCGCAGCGTCGGCAGGTCCTGCGCGAGCCGCTCGGGCCGCAGGTACAGCGACAGCGTGGCCTCCAGCGCGGCCAGCGGCAGCTTGCTCATGCGCAATGCGCGCTTCATCGGGAACTTGCGGATGCGGCCGACGGCTTCCTTGCTGCCGACGATCAGCCCGGCCTGCGGGCCGCCGAGCAGCTTGTCGCCGGAGAAGGTGACCACGTCGCAACCGGCCGCGAGCATCTCCTGCGGCAGCGGCTCGCGCGGCAGCCCGTAGTGCGCGAGGTCGACCAGCGAGCCGCTGCCCAGATCGGTGGCGAGCGGCACGCCGCGCGCATGCGCGATGCCCGCGAGCGTGGCCTCGTCGACCGCGGCCGTGAAGCCCTGCACCGCGTAGTTGCTGGTGTGCACCTTCATCACGAGCGCGGTGCGTTCGTTGATGGCGCGTTCGTAGTCGGCCGGATGCGTGCGGTTGGTGGTACCGACCTCGACCATGCGCGCGCCGGCGCTGGCCATGACGTCGGGCATGCGGAAGGCGCCGCCGATCTCGACCAGCTCGCCGCGCGAGACGATGACTTCGCGGTCGCGCGCGAGCGCGGCGATGGTCAGCAGCACGGCGGCGGCGTTGTTGTTGACCACGGTCGCGGCCTCGGCGCCGGTGATCGTGCAGAGCAGTTCTTCCACCAGCGAATCGCGATCACCACGGCTGCCGGTCGCAAGGTCGTACTCGAGGTTGTTCGGCGAGGTCATCACCGCGAGCAGCCGCTGCAGCGCCGCGTCGGCCAGCAGCGCGCGGCCGAGGTTGGTGTGGATCACCGTGCCCGTAAGGTTCAGCACCGCGCGCATGCGCGGGGCCAGCCGCTGCTGCACGCGTGCGGTCAGGGCAGCGGCGATGGCATCGGGCTGCACGCCGGTGACGGGCAGCCGGCCGGCGACGGCATCGCGGCGCAGCGCATCGAGTAATGCGCGGGCTTCTGTGACGACGAGCGTATGGCCGTGCTCGGCCAGCAGGGCGCGCGACGCATCGCCGCGCAGCAGTTGATCGACAGAAGGCAGATCCTGGGGCCTTGCCGTCGAGCCGTGGACCACGGACTCTTTCGGCGCCGCCATCAGCCGCCTCCGCCGTCGTCGTCGGGTTCCGGTTCGCCGAACAGCAGCATCAGGTTGTGGCCGCTGCGCTGATGGCCGGCCTCGGACACCAACAGGTCGAGCGTGACGCTGGCGAGGTCGTCGGCGACGGGCTCGACCTCGGGGTCCTTCTCCATCGCGACCTGCTTCAGGTAGTGGCCGCAGCTGTCGCAGCACTCGGCCTTGACGGCGCCTTCGCGCGCGCCGGTGTGCGGCAGTTCGACGCCGGGCTCGGGTGCGAGCGACTCGAAGTGGATGCCCTTGGTGCTTTCGCAATGCGCGCACTTGATGCGCACGTAATGCCATTCGGTGCCGCACAGCGCGCAGTGCAGGTAGCGGAAGCCCGCCTCGTCGGCGCCGATGCGGGTGATGCTCACGGTGGGCGCGCTGCCGCAGCAGGGGCACTCGGTGCCCGGGTCGGTGCGGCCGAAGATGTTCTCGCCGTGCGCGGCGGCCACCTGCAGCGCCAGATGCGTCCAGTAGGCCTGCAGGCCGGCCGCGATCAGCGGCGCCGTGGCGAGGTCGACGCCGAACATGATGCGGCGCGACAGCAGGTCGGCCTGGTGATCGAGCCACGCGTCATCGGCCGCGACCACGCGATCGAGCGTGTCGCGCGCAGGGCCCATCGTGCTGTCGCCGAGCCGCGCGCGGAACACACCGAGCAGCTTGCGCAACTGCGTCAGCCATTGCGGATCGCGCGTCCAGCCGAAGGCGGGCATCGGCGGCTTGAGCGCGCGCGACGCGGCTTCGAGCGCTTCGCCCTCCGGCATCTCCACCGCCGGATAGCCGTTCAGCACCTGTTGCTGCGCATGTGCGAGATCGGCGATGAAGATCAGGTATTCGCGCATCGGGTGGGAGGCCGCGAGTTGCCGCAGCCGCAGCGCGCGGTCGGCGAATGCCGTGGCACGCACCGGCAGCCGCAGGAACGGCATCTGCCGCCCGGCCTGCATCGCGATCTGCTCGGGGTCGAGTACGCGCGTCGTCCGGATCGGCGGTGGGTTGCCCTGTGGACTCGTCATCGAACCAGTATCACTCACCACGCGTCATCTTGCGATGCCACAGCGGATGGTTCAGCTTCGCCCATGCCTCGGTGACCGTGCCGCGCGTCATGGCGCGCAGCGTGCCCTTGACCCAGATCGCCGCATAGATGTGCGTGATGACCGACAGGATCAGCACCACCGCCGACACCGCGTGCACGACCACCGCGATGCGCCGCAGCAGGATCGGGAAGAAGCCGACGAACCACGGGCTCCAGAACATGAAGCCGGTGATGAACAACAGCAGCAGGCTGATGCCGAAAGCCCAGAACACCAGCTTCTGGCCGGCGTTGTATTTGCCGACCGGCGGCATGCCCGCCTTGTCGCCGGCCAGCATCTTGGGCGCGTTGGCGATCCATTCGCGGTCGGTGCGGTCGAACAGGTTCTCGCGCCACATCGTGAAGAACAGGAAGACGAAGCCGAGCACCATCAGCACGCCGAGGAACGGATGCAGGATGCGCGTCCATTGGCCGCCGCCGAACAGGTTGCTGAAGAAGAACAGGCTCGGGTGGAAGAAACTCAGGCCCGAGAGCGCCGCCGCGAAGAACATGATCGCGACGAACCAATGGTTCATGCGCGTCGCGTCGCGGTAGCGGCGCAGGTAGTAGCGTGTGGTCATCGCAGTCTCCTCAGGCGCGGGGCAGGTGGGACGGTGAAGTCGTCGTCGAAGCCGGTGGTTCCTCGATCACCACCACCTCGTCGGGCAGGCCGTCGCCATCGCTGTCTTCCTTGGGCTCGATCGGGCCGGCCTTCATGTAGTGGAAGAAGCTGCCGATCACCGCGCCGACCATCGCAGCCACCGCGAGCGGCTTGGCCACGCCTTTCCACAGCGAGACGAGCGGGCTGATGTGCGGGTCCTTCGGCAGGCCGGCATAGAGGCCGGGCCGGTCGGCGTGCTGCAGCACGTACATCACGTGCGTGCCGCCCACGCCGGCCGGGTCGTACACGCCGGCATTCGCGAAGCCGCGGTCCTTCAGGTCGACGATGCGCTCCGCGGCGTACTCGTGCATGTCTTCCTTGGTGCCGAAGTGCAGCGCGCCGGTCGGGCATGCCTTGACGCAGGCCGGCTCCAGTCCGACGCCCACGCGGTCGGAGCACAGCGAGCACTTGTAGGCCTTGTTGTCGGCCTTGCTGATGCGCGGCACGTCGAAAGGGCAGCCGGTGACGCAGTTGCCGCAGCCCACGCAGTGCTCGCTGATGAAGTCGACGATGCCGTTGCTGTACTTGACGATCGCGCCCGGCGCCGGGCAGGACTTCAGGCAACCGGGATCTTCGCAATGCATGCAGCCGTCCTTGCGGATCAGCCATTCGAGCTTGCCTTCCTCCGGCTCGACCTCGGAGAACTTCATGACCGTCCAGGAGGCGGGCGTGAGGTCGACCGGGTTGTCGTAGGTGCCGTGGTTGGTGCCGACCTCGTCGCGCAGGTCGTTCCACTGCATGCAGGCCACCTGGCAGGCCTTGCAGCCGATGCAGGCCGACACGTCGATCAGCTTGGCGACCTCCTTGACGGCGTTGCGCGCCTGCGGACTCTGCCGTGTCGTCGCCGAGACGGCCGCGATGT
>CAIQMJ010000209.1 GCA_903872875.1 uncultured Variovorax sp. | reverse complement strand
TGCCGCGCAACGCGAACGGAAAGATCCAGAAGGATCCGCTGCGTGCGCTCGCCGCCGCGTTGCCATCGTTGCCGCGCGTGGCGTCCGGCGCACGCTAGCGTCCGTGCCGGCGCCGCTCGACGGATTGCCCTGCGTCGCGCAACTCCGCGACGTGCCGCCGCAGGACGTGGCCGTGGTCGCGGTCAAGGCGCACGATCTCGCACCGCTCGCGTCTGCACTTGCGGGCTTGCTGAAGCCGGGCGGCCGGATCGTGTTCGCCACGAACGGCATCCCCTGGTGGTTCGGGCTGACGCCCGGCCTGCGGCTCCTGGACGCACTCCAGGCGGTGCTGGACCCTGGCGAGGCGCTGTCGCGCCGTGGCGATCCGACGCTGGAGCGATTCGCGGCCTTGCTGGGCACGGCTGGCCTCGATGCGCGCGTCAGCGACGACATCCGGCCGGCGGAGGGGCTCGCGATCGGCCGCGCGCTCGGACTGCCCGTGCAGGAAGACGTGGCTGCGCGCCTGTGCTTCTACCGGGGCAAGCCCGTGCGGCCGTCGATGCTGCAGGACGCAGAGGCCGGACGGGCATTGGAGATCGACGGCGGCATCCTGGCCTTCGCGCGCGTGGCTGAGCGCAGCGGCCGTTCAGGCGGCCAGTGCCGTGGCTGACCCTGCGCCTTCCCGCGCGGCCTGCGCCGGATGTTCCGGCCGCGCCAGGCCCAGGTGGTCGCGCAGCGTGTTCCCTTCGTACTCGGTGCGAAAGATGCCGCGCCGTTGCAGGATCGGCACCACGCCATCGACGAAGGCGCTCAGCCCGTCGGGGAGCACGTCGGGCATCAGGTTGAAGCCGTCGGCCGCGCCTGCGCGGAACCATTGTTCGATGTCGTCCGCGATCTGCTCCGGCGTGCCGACGATCACGCGGTGGCCGCCGCCGCCCGCGAGTTCGCGGATCAGCGCACGCACGGTCAGGTCGCGGCTGCGGGCCAGCGCTACCGTGGCGTTGAAGAAGGTGTGGTTGCCGTTGCCGCTGTTCGGCAGCGGAATGTCGTCGGGCAGCCGCTCGTCGAGCTTCAGCCGGTCGGGCGACAGGCCCAGCGTGCCGGCGATGCGCGTCAGGCTGTAGTCCCACGGGATCAGGTCGACCAGTTCGTCGCGGCGGCGGCGCGCGTCCGTCTCGGTCGCGCCGATGATGGTCGTCAGGCCGGGCAGCACGCGCAGCGCTTCGGGGCCGCGGCCGAGTGCCTCGGCGCGCTGCTTGAGGTCGCGCGCATAGGCCAGCGAATCCTCCAGCGTGTGCGATGCCGAGAACACCGCCTCCGCATGTCGCGCGGCCAGCGCGCGGCCGTCGCCCGAGGCGCCCGCCTGCACCAGCACCGGATGGCCCTGCGGCGTGCGCGGCAGGTTCAGCGGACCGTGCACCGAGAAGAAGTCGCCCTGGTGCGCGATGGGCCGCACCTTGGCCGGGTCGATGAAGCGGCCGCCCGCCTGGTCGCCGATCAGCGCGTCGTCTTCCCAGCTGTTCCACAGCGCCTTCACGATGCGCGTGAACTCGTCGGCACGCGCATAGCGCTGCGCGTGGTCGGGCACCGCGTCGCGGCCGAAGTTGCGGGCCGACGGCAGGTCGGCCGTGGTCACCACGTTCCAGCCCGCGCGGCCGCCGCTGACGTGGTCGAGCGTCGCAAAGCGGCGCGCGATGTTGTAGGGCTCGTTGTAGCTGGTCGACGCGGTCCCGATCAGCCCGATGTGGCGCGTGGCCGCGGCCACGCTGGCCAGCAGCACGGTCGGCTCCAGCGCGGTGATCGGGCGGAAGTGGATCTGCTCCACGATGGCCGCGTTGTCGGCCAGGAACACCGCGTCGAGCTTGCCCGCCTCGGCGATCTGCGCGACGCGGATGTAGTGCCGCACGTCGATGAAGGCGCGGGGGTCGCTGCCTGCCGGCCGCCAGGCGGAAGGCAGGAAGCCGGAGTGGAGGATATTGACGTTGAGGTGCAGGCGCCGCGGCTGCGGCCGGGCATTGGGCGTGGCGGAAGGGAGGCTCATGGGTGCATGGGACTCTAGGCACCGGCTGCGCGGGGGCGAACGAAGATTTGTGCGCTTGCTTATGCGCGAAACGCGCATATCGATCCTCGTAATGCGTCGTTGGAAAGCGCGGCCATGCCGCCTAAGGTCGCGGGCTTTGCGCCTCCTGCGCTCTGCACCTGCCACCGATGTCTTCCGTTGCCGCCGATCCGTCCCTCCATGCCCTGCGCGATGCGTCGCCAGCCGGTGCGCCCAGCCACGTCCGCGCAGGCGCAGCAGGCGCCGTCGGCACGCACGGCAGCCGCATCGACATCCGCGGCGTCACGCGGCGCTTCGGCCGCATCGCAGCCATCGACGGCATCGACCTGACGATCGAGGCCGGCGAATTCGTCACGCTGCTCGGTCCGAGCGGCAGCGGCAAGACCACGCTGCTGGGCGGCATCGCGGGCTTCTCGCCGATCGATGACGGCGACATCCGGGTCGACGGGCAATCGGTGCGCGGCATGCCGCCGCACCGGCGCGGCTTCGGCATGGTGTTCCAGCACTACGCGCTGTTCCCGCACATGACGGTGGCGCAGAACGTCGCCTTCCCGCTGCGCATGGAAGGCCTGGGCCGCGGCGAGAGCGCGCGCCGCGTGGGCGAAACGCTGGAGCTGCTGCACATGGGCGAGCATGCCGCGCGCCGGCCTGCCGAACTCAGCGGCGGGCAGCAGCAACGCGTGGCGATTGCGCGCGCCATCGTGCGCCGGCCGCGCGTGGTGTTGATGGACGAGCCCCTGAGCGCGCTCGACCGCCGGCTGCGCGAGGCGATCCAGATCGAGATCCGCGCGCTGCACCGCACGCTGGGCACCACCATCGTCTTCGTCACCCACGACCAGGGCGAGGCGCTGGCGCTGAGCGATCGCATCGCCGTGCT
>CAIQMJ010000208.1 GCA_903872875.1 uncultured Variovorax sp. | reverse complement strand
GATCACCACGATCGCCTGGATCAGCTGCACCCTCGAGAACGGGATCTGAGAGAAGACCTGCAGGTTGCGGCCGGCCACGCACAGCGCCGCCACCAGCAGCGCGACCACCGTCGCGGCCAGCGGATTGTTGCGCGCCAAAAAGGCGATCAGGATCCCCGAGAAGCCGTAGCCCGCATAGAAGGCCTGCGTGAGCCGGCCTTCCTGGCCGGCCACCACGATGAAGCCCGCAATGCCCGACAGCGCCCCCGACATCAGCACCGCCGACAGGATCATCGGCAGCACCGGCACGCCGACCGCGCGCGCCATGCGCGGGTTGGCGAACACGAAGCGCAGGTACAGCCCCGCGCGGCTCACGCCGACGAACCACCAGGCCACCAGCGCGAAGACCAGCGCCAGCCCGATCGCCGCGGCGCTGGTGCCGCCGAACCATTCGGGCAGGCGCTCGAACGCGCGGAACTGCGGCGAGTAGGGGAAGGAATCCTTCGGGTCCTTCCAGGCGCCATACACCAGGTGCAGCAGGAAGTTGCCCGCGATGTAGTTGAGCATCAGCGACGAGATGATCTCGTTCACCCCGAGCTTCAGCTTGAGCAGCGCCGGTGCCAGCGCCCACAGCAGGCCGCACGCGATGGCGACCAACAGCATCAGCGGCAGCCGCAGGCCGGCCGGTCCGATGTCGAAGAACGAGATGGCGGTGGCGCCGATCGCGCCCCAGATCATCTGGCCTTCGAGCCCGAGGTTCCAGAAGCGCGCGCGGAAGGCCATCGAGGCGCCCAGTCCGACCAGGATCATCGGCGCCGCCTGGAACAGCACCGCCTGCAGGCTCTGCAGGTCGAACAGTGTCTGCAGCACGAACTCGTTGAGCAGCTCGTTGGCCGGCACGCCCGCCGCGACCAGGATCGCCGCCGAGATGCCGAGCCCGATCGCCAGCGACACCGCGAGGATCAGCGCCTGCCGCGGCCATGCCATCTGCTGGCGCACCTCGAGCGCGAAGCGCCGGCTGGCGAGGGGGCGCCGAGCGGTCGGGCTCGGTGCGGGAGAGGAAAGGGAATTCATCGAATCATCCAACAGCAATCGCCGCGGCAAGGTCCGTTGGAGAACCTAGTCATGGTCGACCATCGCCTGGCCGATCCTCAGGCGGTCGGCCGGTTGCGTGAACTCGGCCACGATGCGCCCTTTGGTCATCACGCCGACGCGGTCGGCCAGCGCCAGCACTTCGTCGAGGTCTTCGCTGATCAGCAGCACCGCAGCGCCCGCGTCGCGCGCGGCCAGCAGGCGCGCATGCACCTCGGCGCCCGCGCGCACGTCGAGCCCGCGGCTCGGGCTGTGAGCGAGCACGATGCGCGGCTCGCGGCCGAATTCGCGCGCCAGCACCAGCTTCTGCGCATTGCCGCCCGACAGCAGCGCGGCCTTTTGGTCGAGGTTGCGCACGCCCTGCACGTCGAAGGCCTGCACGGCCGTTTGCGCATCGGCCCGCATGCGGCCCGCGTCCAGCCGCCAGGCCGGGCCGTAGCGGCCGTCGTGCACCTGGCCGATGCCGAAGTTCTCGGCCACCGACAGCGCGCCCGCGAGCGCCACGCCGTAGCGGTCGGCCGGGATCGCGGCCACCTGCAGCGCGCGGCGGCGTGCGTTCGATGCGGTCTTCAGGTCGCCGAAGCCGACCAGCGCGATGCCGCCTTCGACCGTGTCGTCCAGCCCCATCAGCGCGGCGGCCAGCTCGCTCTGGCCGTTGCCGCCGACGCCGGCCAGGCCGTAGATCTCGCCGGCCCGCAGCGTCAGGTCGACGCCGTCGAGCGCGCGGCGTCCGCCCGCTTCGGGCGTGCGCAGGCCGCTGACCGTCAACAGCGCCTCGCCAGCGGCCTGGCCGCCGCCACGGTGCGGCGTCGCCACCGAATCGCCGACCGTGAGCTGCACCAGCTCGGCGATCGCCACGGTCTTCGGGTCGACCGTCTTCACGGTGCGGCCGCCGCGCATCACGGTCACGCGGTCGGCCCAGGTCTTCACGTCGGCCATCTTGTGCGTGACCAGCACCACGGCCGCGCCGCTGCGCGACAGCGCGTGCACGGTCGACAGCAGGCGCTCGGCCTCCTGGTCGGTCAGCACCGCGGTCGGCTCGTCCAGGATCAGGATGCGCGCGCCCGCCAGCAGCACCTTCAGGATCTCGACGCGCTGCTGTTCTGCGATCGACAGCCGTTCGGTGCGCTGCCGCGGGTCGATGTCGAAGCCCAGCTCCTGCGCCTTGGCACGGATCTGCGCCTCGAGCTGCGCGAGCCGCTTGCGGTGGCTGCCTTCGCCGGTGGCGAGCGGATGGCCGAGCAGGATGTTCTCGGCCACGGTGAAAGGCTTCACCAGCTTGAAGTGCTGGTGGACCATGCCGATGTGGTGGCGTGCCGCGTCGCGCGGCCCGGTCAGCTGCACCGGGTTGTCGTCCACCCACATCCGGCCGGCCTCGGGCGCATACAGGCCGGCCGCGATGTTCATCAGCGACGACTTTCCCGCGCCGTTCTCGCCCAGCAGCGCGTGCACCTCGCCCCAGCGGGCCTCGAAGTCGGCGTCGGCGAGCGCACGGAAGCCGTCGAAGGACTTGCCGATGCCCGTGAGCTGGAGCGCGATGGCCATGCGTGCGCGACCTACTTCTGCGTGACCACGCCCTTGACGTACCAGTCCATCTTCCACAGGTCGGCATCGGACAGCGTGGCGCCCGCGGCCACGCGTTCCTTGCCGTCACGGTCCTTCAGTGGACCGGCGTAGACCTGCTTGCCCTTCAGGATCGCGTCGCGCTCGGCGGTGATCAGGGCGGCCTTGTCCTTCGGCACGCCAGCGCCGAAGCCGGCGATGTCGGTGCCGCCGTCGCGCATCTCGATGAAGGCGCCGAAAGGCGACGGCTTCCAGCCGCCGGCCATGACCTTCTTCAGCTCGGGCGTGAGGAACTTGTCCCAGACCCAGACCGACGAGCACAGCGTGGCCTTGGGCGCGAACTGGCGCAGGTCGCGGTGGTGGCCGGTGCCGTACACGCCGCGCTCCTGCGCGACGATCTGCGGCGTCGGCGAGTCGACGTGCTGGCCGATCACGTCGGCGCCCTGGTCGATCAGCGCCATGGCGGCCGCGCGCTCCTTCACCGGGTCGTTCCAGGCGCCGGTGTAGATCACGTTGACGGTGGCGTTCGGGTTCATCTTCTGTGCGCCGAGCGCGAAGGCGTTGACGGTCCAGTTCACCACGCCGAAGGGGTTGGCCGCGACGAAGCCGAGCTTGCCGGTCTTCGACGCCGCGCCGGCCGCCATGCCGCACAGGTACTGGCTCTCGTAGGTGCGGCCGTAGAAGGATTCGAGGTTGGCGCCGTTGGTGGTGCCCGAGCCGTTCAGGAAGGCGACGTCCGGGTACTTGGCTGCGAGTTCCTTGAAGGTGTCGGAGTAGCCGAAGGCGGTGCCGATGATGATGTTGGCACCGCGCGAGATGAAGCGCTCCGCCGCCGGCTTGATGGCCGACGCGTCTTCCGGCACGTTCTCGACGAACTGGATCTTCTTGCCGAGCGCGGCCTCGACCTTGATGCGCGCCTCGTCGAAGGCCTGCGTCCAGCCGCCGTCGTTCTTCGGGCCGAAGTAGAGCATCGCGATCTTGGGCTCGCCCTTCAGGGTGAAGCCGTCGGCGGCTGCCGCCGTACCCGACATCGTTGCGCAGGCCGCCAGTGCGGCGGCTGCGGTGAACATCAACTTTTGCAACATGAACGACCTTTCGTTGGAGAGACTGGGAAGGGGGAAACGATGCGCGCGGGCACCGCACGTTGCGGTACGTCGGCGATGGGAGCGAGGCGCGGTCCCGCGGGCCGGGCGCGTCACGCCATCATGAAATTGATGCGGAACACGTTGCCTTCGGGGTCCAGCAACACCGACTGGTACCAGTCGTAGTAGGTGACGTAGGGCGCCTTGATCAGCGTCGCGCCGGCGGCGACCGCCACCGGCACCATGCGGTCGACGTCGGCCTGGCTGTCGACGTCGATGTTCAGCAGGAACTTCACGCCACTCGTCTCCGAGAACTCGGACAGATGCAGCAGTTCATACGCATCGAGCGCGTTGAAGCCCAGGCTCGACTTGCCGGTGTCGAGCCCGCGGAAGATGGGCGAGCGGATCGCCTCGATCTCCGGAAAGCCGAACACGCGCTGGTAGAAGCCGCTGAGAGCGACCACGTCTTTCGCGAAGACGTTGACGTAGGAAAGATGGGCCATGTCAGGGTCTCGGTGCGCGTTGTGGGTGTTTGCGGGGCTCTTGCCCCGGGCAGAGTACGCCGTCGGCGTGAGCCCGCCCCGAACCGGGCACCTCACGCAGTACGCAGCGAATCAAAGAGCAAGCCCTCATGCTCAAGCCGTCGCCTTGGTGCCGCCGAAGGTCGTCTGCTTGACGAACTTCGACGTCAGGTGATCGCCCGAACTGATCGGCGCGTACTTCGGTGCCTCGCCCGGCGCCAGGCAACTCGGCAGGCATTCGACCATCGCGTCGTAGTTGGGCTGGTGGAAGAACACCAGCGACTGGCGGCGGTTGGTGCTCGCTACCTCGAACGGCGGGTTGACGACGCGGTGCAGCGTGGACACCCACTGGTCGTTGGTCCACTGCATCATGAGGTCGGCGATGTTGACCACCAGGCCGCCTTCCACCTGCGGCACGTCGACCCACTGGCCGGCCTTGTTGAACACCTGCAGGCCCTTGTCGTCGGGCAGCACGACGGTCAGGCTGCCGTAGTCGCTGTGGGCACCGGCGCGCAGCTGGCCAGGCAGCGGCTGCTCGCGCTGCGGCGGATAGCTCAGCACGCGGAACATGCTGATGTGCTTGTCGATCTTGTCGTCGAAGAAGGTCTCGGGCAGCTTCAGCCCGAGCGCGAAGATGCGCATCAGCGAGCGCGACAGGTCGCTCATCGCCTCGAAGTAGCTCTCGTAGGCTTCGCGGAAACCTTCGATCGGCGGCCAGCTGTTCGGCTCGAAGTGCGGGCCGGCCGCCGGGCCGCGGTGGTAGTCGTCGTCGGGCACGCCCGAGGGGCCGATGGAGAACGATTCCTTCAGGTCGCCCGGCGCGGCTTCCTCGAGGCTGTACGACAAACCTTCCTCGCCGACCGCGCTGTAGCCGCGCACGGCGTCCTCGCGCGGCCGGTCGACCTTGCGCTTCTCGGCCAGCGGCAGGTCGAAGAATTCGCGCGACAGCGACGACACGCGCGCGATCAGCGACGGGTCGATGCCGTGGTTGGTGATCACCAGGAAGCCGATGCTGCGGCAGGCGTCGTCGACCTGGCGCGCGAGTGCGGCGCGGGCTTCGGGTGTGCCCGAGAAGTAGGGCGCAAGGTCGATGATGGGAACGGACAGCAGAGTCATGCCGGAAATCCTCGAAACGATGCGCTCGTCGGCGCCATGGCACGGGACATGCAACGTCTGTGCCAGTTGGACCAAATGGACAAATGCGATAGCCTGCGGCCCCGGTTTGCACCGATGGCGGCCGTCACTGCCGGTGGAGCGGATCGCCATGCATCGCCATGGTGCGTCCTGCAGGCGTGGCGCACCGCCTTGCGGGTGCGCCACGCGCAGATGTCCGGCGGACGCCGCAACCCTTGAATCCGAAGACACAGGAAGCCATTCCCCACATGCCCAAGACTTCAGGAGGCGCCGCCGCGGCGCTCAAGACGGCCACCAAGCCATCGCTACGCGCACTGGCCAAGCGGCCATCCGGACCGCGCAGCCCCGCAGCGGTGAGCCGCCGGATGCGCCAGATCGAAGACAAGCGCAGCGTGATCCTGGCGGCGGCGCTCGGCCTGTTCTCGCGCTATGGCCTGCACGGCACCAGCGTCGACCAAGTGGCCGCGCGCGCCGATGTCTCCAAGAGCAACCTGCTCTATTACTTCGCCAACAAGGAAGAGCTCTACGTGAGCGTGCTGCGCGACCTGCTGGCCGTCTGGCTGGAACCGCTGCGTGGCTTCAGCGCCGAGCAGGACCCGCGCGAGGCCATCGCGGCGTACATCCGCCGCAAGCTCGTCATCTCGCGCGACCAGCCCGATGCGTCGCGCCTGTTCTGCCTCGAGATGATCCAGGGCGCGCCATTGCTGCGCGACGAGCTCGGCCGCGAACTGCGTGACCTGGTCGACCGCAAGTCGGAGGTGGTGCGCGCCTGGGTGGCGGCCGGCAAGCTGGCGCCGGTCGACCCGCACCACCTGATCTTCGCGCTCTGGGCGATCACGCAGCACTACGCCGACTTCGCTGTGCAGGTACAGGCCATCACCGGCCGCACGCTGGCCGAGCCGGCCTTCTTCGAGGAAACGGTCGACAACGTGCAGCGCATCGTGCTGCAGGGGATCTCCGCGTCCTGACTGCGCCGCTGCCGTGGCGGCCGGGGCCGCAGCTCAGGCGGGGGCCGATGGCGCCGACTGCAGCGGGAAGCGCGCCGTGAACACCACCTGGCCGGCTTCGTGGCGGTAGGCGAGCGTGCCGCCGTGCCCGCGCACGATCGCCTGCGCGATGTGCAGGCCCAGCCCCAGGCCGGTCCTGTTGCGCACGTTGGGTTCGGCCTGCCGCTTGAATGCGCTGAACAGGTTCGGCACCAGGTCGGCTGCGATCGGCGGTGCGCTGTTGCGCACCTCGAACTGCACCTCGCCCGCGTCCTGCGACAGGGCGACCAGGACCGATTCGCCGGGCGTGCCGTGGTGCCGCGCATTGCTGATCAGGTTGGCGAACAGCTGCGCCATGCGGTCCGGGTCGGCCAGTACCGGCACGGACGACGGCATCGTCTGCGCGATGGTCACCCCCGGGTAGGCGGTGCGCGCCTCGTCGATCACGTCCTCGAGCACGCGCGCCAGATCGATCGGCACCGGTTGCAGCTGGAGGCCGTCGCCGGTCTGCAGCCGCGAGGCGTCGAGCACCTGGCCGATCAGCCGCGCCATCCGGCTGCTGGACGACTGGATCCGCAGGCCGATGCGCGTGTTCGCGTCGCCCGTGCTGCGCTCCAGCACCTTGGCGGCCATCGCGATCGACTGCAGCGGGTCGCGCAGGTCGTGGCCCAGGATGGCCAGCAGCTGGGTGCGGGCGCGCGTCATCTCGGCCACGCGCGCCGCGCCGGCGCGTACCAGCTCGTCGCGCAGCTGGCGCGCGAGTTCCTGCTGGTCGGTGGTCCAGGGCTCGCTCGTGCCGCGCACGATTTCCTTCCACACGTCGAAGGAGCCGCGCGGCGTGAGGCGCGGGCCGAGCGGGCCGCTCGCGTAGTCCTTCTCGGGCTTGCCGCCCCAGTGGATGGTCTCGATCTGTTCCTTGCGCAGCAGCACGAGCCAGCCGGCGGCATGGTCGTCGAAACGCAGCGCCAGCAGGCCGCACCAGGGGGCGCAGGCCGCGGCCAGGTCGACTGGCAGCTCGGCCAGCGCATGGGTGGCGAGAAGGGCGTCGGTGGCGTCGCCCGCAGCGGCGCGGCGCGCCAGCCACTGCACGATGGCCGCGCCGGTCTCGCGCGCCAGGTCGCCATGCACGTGCAGCCTGGCTTCCTGCGCGATGAGCACCGCCTGTGCATCGAAGGCCTCGGCCAGCGGCCCCGCCATGGCGTCGAGCGCCGGCACGGGGTCGTCGGCATGCAGCACGGCCTCGATCAGCCGGCTGCGCAGCGCCGCGGCGGCCGCAACGCGCTGCGCCCTGGCCCGCGCCTGCAGGCTCTGCACGTTGGCGGCCAGCACCTGGGCGAGCACGTCGCAGGCCATGCGCACCGAGTACGGCACCTGGTGCGGCGTGCGGTGGTGGCAGGCCAGCATGCCCCAGAGCCGGCCATTGATGACGATCGAGATGCTCATCGACGCGCCCACGCCCATGTTGCGCAGGTACTCGATGTGGATCGGCGACACGCTGCGCAGCACGCAGTGGCTCATGTCGACCGGCGGCAGCGCTGCGCTGGCGGCGGTCACCGCGACCGGATCGGCCCGGACGTCGGCGATCAGCCGCAGCGTGTTGATCACGTACAGCCGCCGTGCCTGTGCGGGAATGTCGCTGGCCGGGTAGCGCCTGCCGACGAAGGGTTCCAGTTCGGGCACCCTGTCCTCGGCCGCGACCTCGCCGCTGTCGTCGTGGCGGAAGCGGTAGGCCATCACGCGGTCGAAGCCGGTCAGCTGGCGCACCGCGCCGACTGCCAGCGCGAGCAGCGCGTCGATCGAGGTCTGCCGCTTGAGCTTGTCCATGGCGCGGTGCGCCTTCAGCGCGAATCCCGTCACCTCGTCCCGGGTGGCCGGGCGCAGCTCGAACTCGGCGATGGCCATGCTGCCCGAGCGGTGCACGATCAGGTCGAACAGCCGCCCGTTCAGGCTCACTTCCATGCTGCCGGCCTGGCCGTCGTCGCTCGCCGGATCGGCGTCCATGGCTTCCTGCAGCAGTTCGTGCACGTCGGCCAGCGCCTCGAAGTGTGCGGGGACCAGCGCTTCGCCCGGCGCTGGCGTGGTGCCGCCCAGCAGCGTGTGCGCATTCGTGCTGACGTGCGTTGCCGTGCCCTGGATGTCGAAGGCGAGCAGCGCGCCGTGGGATTGCACCAGTCCCGGAATGTGGATCGGCTCGCTGGCGCAGTTCTCCAGCGTGACTTCGGGGCGCGGCGGATGCGCGGTCACGGGTTCGGCCCCGCCGCGCGGTGGCAGGCGAGCAGCAGGCCGAAGGCCTGCACCGCACCGTCGCACGCCGCCTGGACGCGGTCCGGGGTCGCGAGCTGCTGCTGCAGTTCGGCGAGGAAGCCTTTCCAGCGCGCGCCGGTGTCGCGGCCCGCGCCGTGCAGGTAGGCCAGCGGATGCGGCGCCAGCGACTTGGCCAGCCGGCGGTGGAGCACCTGTCCGCCCAGTTGAGAGCCTTCGATCACATAGGCCACGCCCCAGCCGAAGGCGTCCGGATCGGTCGGTGCCTGTGCCGCAGCGTCGACGTCGTGCGCGGTCGTCGAGGTGCGCTCGGATGGCGCGCCCAGCAGGCGATCGCATTCGGCCAGATCGATGGCGAGCGCCGCAGCCTGGCTGTCGAGCCGGCGTGCATCGACCGGCAGCGCGCGCAACCG
>CAIQMJ010000207.1 GCA_903872875.1 uncultured Variovorax sp. | reverse complement strand
CGCCTCCGAATCGGTGTTCACGCCGCGGGATGCACCGCTGAAATCGGCTCCGGCGCAGAAGGATTTCCCGTCCGTCGCGAGTACCACTGCACGACAGGTCGGATCGCGGTCCAGCGCATGGAGTCGGTCTGCGAGTGCCTCCAGCTTTTGCGCGTCGATGAAGTTATGCGGCGGGCTGCGAAGGACGACCGTCGCCACATGGTCATGCAAGCTGCATTGCACCCCCTCGGGATCGGCTGCCATGACGTCGTTCGACATCGGCTATTCGACATTGACGTTGCGAGTCTTGATGATCGTGCCCCAGCGATTCGCGTCGGACTTGATAAGGTCGTTGAACTCCTTTTGAGTGCTCGGGATCAGATGCGTGTCCGCGAGCTGCTGTGACTTCTCGATGAACGCAGGCGTAGCCATCGCCGCAACGACCGCCTTCCTGAGCTTTTCCGACACCTCGGGCGGCGTGCCCTTACGCACGGCCAAGCCGGCCCAGTAGGTCATCAGGAAATCCTTGTAGCCCAACTCCTTGAAGGTCGGCACATCCGGTAGTTCCGGGATGCGTTGATCGGCCGTGATGGCGAGGATCTTGACCGTGCCCGCCTTGTAGTATTCGATCACGCTGGGCACGACACCGATGAAGGCGGGAAGGTTGTTGCCGACGAGGTCGAGCACCGCGGGCGCCTCGCCACGGTAGACCACGGGCTGCACGCGGAAGCCTGCGACACCGCCGAGTTCCTCGCCGATCAGGTGCGAGGTGCCGCCGGCCGATGAGACGCCGACAGAGGTCGGGCCCGACTCCTTCTTGGCCGCATCCACGAACTGCGCGAGCGTGTTGAATGGCGAGTTCTTCGGGACCGCGAGCACGTGGTGCCCCTTGGCGATCGTCGTCAGATAGTCGAAGTCTGACACCTTGTAGGGCAGGTTGGAATAGAGCATGGGATTGAGCGCCACGGCGGCGCCGAAGATCCAAACCATCGTGTAGCCGTCGGCGGGTGCGGCGGCCGTGGCCTGCATACCGATGCCAAAGTTGCCGCCCGGCCGGTTGTCGACGATGACCGGAACGTTCAGCGTCTTCTTCAGTTCGTCGCTCAGCACGCGTGCCTGGGTATCGGAGACGCCGCCTGCAGCGATCGGCACGATGAAGCGGATCGGCTTGTTGGGCCAACTCGGGTCCTCCGCCAGCGCGACGGACGAGGCGGTAAACAGGGCGCAGGCGGCAGTCAGATGGGCAGCGAGCTGCGCCACGCGGCGTGGCCAGGATGCCTGTGTCGAGTGCGCCGGGATAGACGGGGACGACGCTGGAATGGAAGGCGGCATTGAGGATGTCTCCAGGGGTTTTGGAATAAAGTTACTTGCTGATCAACAAGTCACTTGTTAGGATAGCACCTGTGGATTTGAGATTCAATCGGATTGACGCAAGAAGAAGGCAGAAAGATGAATGCTGAAGAAGCCGTGAAAAGCGGCCCCTGCGGAGGGCCATTGCATGGCGTCCGCGTGCTCGATCTGACGACCGTCGTGCTCGGGCCGGTCGCAACGCAAATACTTGGTGACTACGGCGCCGACGTGGTCAAGGTCGAAGCCGGGGAGGGGGATCTCATGCGCGCGAACGGCGTCAGCCGGCATCCGGGCATGAGCTCCATTTTTCTGGCCATCAATCGAAACAAGCGCTCGATCACGCTCGATCTGAAGCAGCCGGAAGGCCGCCGGATCTTTCTCGAACTGGCACAGAGCGCCGATGTGCTGGTGCACAACATGAGGGTACCGGCCATCGAGCGGCTCGGACTCGGCTATTCAGAGGTCAAGGCCGTGAATCCTTCGATTGTCTATTGCGCCGCGACGGGTTTCGGCCAGGATGGGCCTGATCGCGGCAAGCCGGCATTCGATGACATCGTGCAGGCCGCGAGCGGCATGGCCAGCCTGCTCGGCGAGTCGACCGGGGAGCCGGTCTATGTTCCGGCGTTGATGGCAGACAAGACCACCGGCATGGCGGTGGTGAACGCCGTGCTCGCCGCCTTGGTGTGTCGCGAGCGCACCGGCCGCGGCCAATATGTCGAAGTACCGATGCTGGAGACGATGGTCGAATTCAACATGGCCGAGCACATGGGTGGAATGGCCTTCGAGCCACCGATGGGTCCGCCGGGCTATGCTCGCATCATGGATGGCGGCCGACGGCCGGTGCGCAGTGCCGATGGGCATGTCGCGATCCTCCCCTACACGCCCGCGCAATGGCAAAGACTTTTCAAGCGGGTGGGCCGAGAAGATCTCTATCAAACCTACGACCTGTCCGATCGGCACAAGCTCAATGAAAATGTGCGCAAGCTCTATGCGGAGCTCGCGGACATGGCGCCATTGCGTTCGACGGCAGACTGGATTGTGCTGTGCGAGGAGCTCGACATTCCCGCGACGCCGATCTATTCCATGGCGGATCTGCCCGAGCATCCTCATCTGAAGTCGGTCGGACTATTCGAGGTCGTCGAGCATCCGACGGAAGGACGCATTCGGCAGATTCGTCCGACTGCGCGCTTTGCGGACACGCCTTCGAGTGTCCGCTCGCTCGCGCCGGTGCTGGGCGAGCACACGGTACAGATACTGAAGGAATTGGGGTACGCGGATGAAGCCATCGCAGATCTTTGCGAGCGCGCCGTCACGGGCAGGCCGTTGGGAAATGGGCTGACCGGAGAGGAAGTGAAAGCTGCATCATGAGAAATTCCCCCGTCACCCTTTCGCGCCACAGCGATATCGCCGTGCTGACGATCGACAATCCGCCTGTTAATGCCCTGTCACGCGAAGTCATGGCCGGCCTTTCTGCGGCGATCGACGCCTTCGAATCCGACCGCTCCTACCAGGCCCTGCTCGTGCATAGCGAAGGCTGCACCTTCGTCGCGGGTGGCGACATCACCAACTTCGACGACCCGGCGTTCTCCGCCTTGCCCTTCAACAGCACGCTCGCCCGCCTCGAGGCGCTCGACCGCCCGGTCGTCGCAGCGCTGCACGGCACGGTGCTCGGCGGCGGGCTTGAACTGGCGCTCGCCTGCCACTGGCGCGTTGCATTGCCGACCACCAGGCTGGGCTTGCCCGAGGTCAAGCTCGGGATTCTGCCCGGCTCGCTCGGCACGCAGCGGCTGCCGCGTGTCGCTGGTGTCGAACTGGCGCTTGACCTGATCTCGTCGGGCCGCATGATCAGCGCCGAGGCCGCGAAGGAGGCCGGCATCGTCGACGAGATCCGCGATGCGATGACGCCGCTCGAAGTCGGCCT
>CAIQMJ010000206.1 GCA_903872875.1 uncultured Variovorax sp. | reverse complement strand
GAATTGATGATTGTTGTGGCAATCATCGGAATTTTGGCTGCGGTCGCGTTGCCGGCTTATCAGGATTACGTGATCAAGGCGAAGATCAGCAATGCAATGTCTTCGGTCGAAAGCCTGAAGACGGCAGTTGCGCTTGCTGCACAGGAGGCCGGCGCCACTTCGAAAATCGATGCAACCGCAATTGCCGCTCTGCCGGCTTTCACACCAACGAAGGAAGTTTCGGCTGCGTCCGTGGCGACGGGTGGTGTAATTTCGGCGACGCTTCAGAATTTTGGAAATGCGGATATCGATAACAAGACGATCACCTGGACGCCGTCGCTTGGCTCCAGCAACGTGACATGGCAGGTCACGACCACCATCACGTCGACCACCAGCACCGGCGCACAGGCAAATGCCGCAGTCATCAAAAATAGCATGACGCCCGCGAGCGCCGCCAGCACGCCTTGATCTTGCAAATAACCGAGTGAAAAAGCGGCGCCCTGACGCCGCTTTTATTTGCGCGGCCAGTCATATTTTGACGATTCAACTGTGATTCATGCCTTTCTCATTGGCATTTCATTCATTTCCCCCATCGTCGCCGGCCCGTCTTCGAGCGCATGGCAACTGCTCGGCGCCTGGAGTTGCGTAGCCCTTCTGCTGCTTCAGGGTGGATCACCGCCATCACGCGGCATCCTGCTCTGGCTCGCTCTTGCCGCCGCGTTGATCGCCACCAGCATCGGTCCGCACCACGCCCTTCGGGCGACCGCCATCGCAGCCATCGCCATTACCGCGTTCGCCGCGTGCGTTGGCGCCGTCATCGTTGCTGATTCGCGCAAATCGTCTTCCCTTGCCTGGGGCGTTCTCGTTGCAGGCGGCGTGAGTGCCGTCTTCGGCCTCTTCCAGTACTACGGCGCGGCCAAGGCGCTGTTCCCCTGGACTTCGGCCCCCGAGATCGGCCAGGCCTACGGCAACCTGCGCCAACGCAACCAGTTCGCCACCTTGATCAGCATGGCGCTCGTCGCGGCGCTCTGGCTGCATGGCCGCCTGCCGGATCGCGCGCGCGCAGGTCTGCTTCCTGCCGCCGTGCTGCTCACACTCGCCGCCGCGGCTTCCACTTCGCGCACCGGTCTGCTGCAGTGGCTGTCGATCAGTGTCATCGCCGCGTTCATCGCTTGGCGGGAGCGGCGCCCAGACCCACCGGATCGCCGATACCAATTGCCGCATCCATGGCTGTTGTTCGCGCTCGTTCCCGCTTATTTCCTTGCTGCATGGGCCTTGCCGCAACTGGCCGGCGCAGCGGTCGAAGGCATGCTGCTTCGCCTGCGTGACGGCGCGCCCGAAGGCCACAGCCGATTGCTGCTCTGGCGCAACGTGCTCGACCTGATCGCAGCGCATCCGTGGCGCGGCTGGGGCTGGGGCGAACTGAGCTTTGCGCACTACAGCTTCCCCTACACGGGCGCGCGCTTCGTCGAACTGCTCGACAACGCACACAACCTGCCGTTGCAACTGGCGGTGGAGCTCGGCGTTCCGGCCGCGGTGCTGGTCTGCGGCGGCTTCGCCTGGCTGGTGCTGTCGGCCCGGCCGTGGCGCGAGCGCGATCCGCTGCGGCTGATGGCCTGGGGCATGCTCGGCGCGATCGTGCTGCACAGCCTGCTCGAATATCCGCTCTGGTACGGGCCGTTCCAGCTGGTGTTCGGCGTTTGCCTTGGCATCCTCTGGCCGGGCCGCCGGCTTGCCAAGGCGATGTCCGCAAGCGCAGCGTCCCCGCGCGGCGCCGCCTGGTACCAGGCCATGGCGCTGCTGCTGGTCGTCGCGATCGGTTACGCCGGCTGGGATTACACGCGCATCAGCCGGCTCTACATCGCGCCAGAGGAGCGGCCTTCCGCAGCAAGCCGGAACGACAGGACGCTCGACGATGCGCATGCCTCCTGGCTCTACATGCGTTATGTGCGGTTTGCCGAGCTCGTGCTGACGCCGGTCGATCGGGGCAACGCCGCGCATGTGCACGATCTGGCGTCGCGCTCGCTGCACTTCTCGCCCGAGCCACGCGTGATCGGCAAGCTGATCGAGAGTGCGAGGCTGATCGGCGAAGACCGGGAGGCGTCTGCGCAGTCCGAGTTGTTCCGCCGGGCCTATCCGGACGAGTACGCCGCGTGGCTGGCAGCCACGCCGTCAAGCGCGCCATCGAACTGAGACATCGAACGACGGGTAGATCGGTGTGGCCTGGTGCGGTCCGTTGCCGCTCGACGCGCGCCAGCGCTTCAACGCATCACTCCGCGATGTAGCTGCCCGACTTGCCGCCATGCTTCTCCAGCACGCGGACGTCGTTGATCGTCATGCCGCGATCGACCGCCTTGCACATGTCGTAGATCGTGAGCAGCGCGACCTGCACGGCCGTCAAGGCTTCCATTTCGACACCGGTGGGGCCGACCGTCTCGACCGTCGCCGTGCAGGCGACCTGTGGCACGCTGCCGTCGGCGAGCGCGAATGCCACCGCGACACGGGTGAGCGCCAGCGGATGGCACAGCGGGATCAGGTCACTCGTCTTCTTGGCCGCCTGGATGCCGGCGATGCGGGCAATACCGAGGACGTCGCCTTTCTTGGCACTTCCGGACTCGATCAGCGCCAGCGTCGCGGCCTGCATCTCGATGCGGCCGGTGGCGATCGCCACGCGGTGGGTCGCAGGCTTGGCTGCCACATCGACCATGTGGGCCTGGCCCTGGGCATCAAAATGGGTAAGGTTGCTCATGGTGAACGTTCGGCGGAGGGATGCATCATAAGAGGCCGAGCCACCATGAGGAATGCAAGCGCCCGATGCCTCTGATGCCTGAAATCCGTTCCGACCGAGCCCATTCTCTCGCCGATGTACGGCCAGCGAGGCCAAGCCCGCGTGCGCGCCATGTGTTGCGCACGCTGTGCGCCACCGTGGTGATCGGCTGCCAGTTGCTGATGCCGCCGGCCGCCCGTGCGCAACTGCTGCCCGGCATGGGCGATGGCGGCGAGATGACTGCGGCGGCCGAGCGGCGGCTGGGCGACCAGATCGCGCGCGAGCTGTACCGCGACCCCGACTTCATCGCCGACCCGGTCCTCGAGGCCTACGTCCAGGACATCTGGCAGAGGCTGCTGGCCGCCGCGCGGCTGCGCGGCGAACTCACGCCCGAGCTCGACGAGCGTTTCGCCTGGACCGTGCTGCTGGGACGCGACCGCAGCATCAACGCCTTCGCGTTGCCGGGTGGCTATCTGGGCCTTCACCTGGGGCTGATCGCCGTGACCGACAGTCCGGACGAGCTCGCCACCGTTCTTGGCCACGAGCTGTCGCACGTCACGCAGCGCCACATCTCGCGCATCATGAGCAAGCAGAGCCGGCAGATGCCGCTGCTGCTGGCGGCGATGGTGTTGGGAATGATCGCCGCCGGCAAGAGCCGCAACGGCGACGCAGGGCAGGCCGTGCTCATGGGCAGCCAGGCGATGGCGATGCAGAACCAGCTGAGCTTCTCGCGCGACATGGAGCGCGAAGCAGACCGCATCGGCTTCGGCGTGATGACGCAGGCCGGCTTCGCGCCGCAGGGTGCCGCCTCGATGTTCGAGAAGCTGCAGTACGCCTCGCGGCTCAACGACAACGGCTCCTATCCTTACCTGCGCAGCCATCCCCTCAACAGCGAGCGGATCTCTGACATGCAGGGGCGCTTTCAGTTTCGTGCGACCGAAGGCCCGACGGCCGACGCGCCGCCGGCCACCGGTGGCACGCCCGCTGGCACGGCACCCGGAACGCCGCGCAGCCCGGCGGTGCGGGCGCTGCGGATGGACCACGCGATGATCGCCGCACGTGCGCGCGTGCTCTCACGCCCCGGTGTCGATGCGCTGCGCCTGGGCGTTCAGGCGGCGTCGGGTCCGGACTTTGCGCGAGCCGCACCCGCCCAGCAGGCCGGCATCCTGTATGCCGCCGCGCTGGCGGCCTGCACGCAGCGCGAGTTTCCCCAGGCGCAGGCCCTGGCCGAGCGCCTCAGCGCGCACGTTGCCGGCGATGCAGCCGCGGCGAGGCTGGCCCGCCTGTTGGCCGCCGAGATCGACCTGGCGGGCGGCGCGCCGGCCCGGGCGGCCGCGCGGCTCGATCCGAAGTCGAAGGACGAGCCCGAAATGCTGCTGGCTGCGCAGGTGGCGGTCGCGATGCGCGATCCCGCACCGATGGTTCCGCCACTGCGCGACTGGGTCGCCGTCCACCCGAAGGACGCAAGCGCCTGGCACACGCTCGGTTCGCTCTATGCGGCGCAGAACGACACGCTGCGTGCAGTGCGTGCCGATGCCGAGGCGAACGTCGCGACGCTCGACTACGCCGCAGCGCGCGATCGTTTCCGCGCTGCGCAGGAACTGGTGCGCCAGGGTGGCGGCGCTGCGGGCGTCGACCATTACGAGGCATCGATCATCGACACCCGTGCCCGTGCGGTCGACGCGCTGCTGAAGGACCAGCAGGCCGACCCGCCGCTGTAGCGGCGGCTGCCCGCTACCTGCGCTGAAACAGGCCGCCCAGTGCCGCTTCGATGAGTAAGCCGAGCAGCGAGTAGATCAGCGAGCCGATCAGCGCCGCGCCGAAACCCGTCACGTTGAAGCCACCGAGCAGTCCCGACGCCGACCAGAACATCAGCGCGTTGATCACGAACAGAAACAGCCCGAGCGTCACGACCGTCACCGGGAGCGTGAGCACCACCAGCACCGGCCGCACGACCATGTTCAGCAGGCCGATCACCGCGGCGGCGATCAATGCCGAACCGAAGCTCGCGACCTGCACGCCGCTGTAGAGATAGGTCACCGCCAGCAGAGCCAGCGCGCTGAGAAGCCATTTGAGGATGAGTCGCATGGTTGCAGGATATCAGCGCGAGCAGGCAGCGGCGAGATGGAACGGCGCATGCGCAAGGCGCGTGAAAAGCCTGGGGGCTTATTCAGCGAGTTCGTTCGCCAGCACCAGCAATGCGCCCATGCCCATCACCGCGCCAGGCAATGCCCAGCCCGACTTGCTCGGCTCCTGGTCCGGCGTCACCGGCTCGAGATCGACCCCGATCTTCGGACGGCGCGCATCGACCACGCGTGCCGCAGCGCCGTGCTCCATCTTCAGGCGCTGGGTCAGTTCGGTCAGCGTGCCCTGCGCCAGCACCGGCGTGACGGCGTCGCCGGCATGCTCGAACAGCGGCAGCATCTGCGCCTGCGTCCTGGCGAACCATTTCGCGCGCCAGTTGGCCCTTGCGCTGTGGCTGACCCACTTGCTGATGCGCGCCGTCATGCGCGGCGCGCACGCGACCATCACCCAGTGGCGTGCCCCGCCACCTGCGGCTTCGGGTGCGCTGCGGGCGAGGAAATCTCGCGCATAGGTGGTGTCGTCGACGTAAAGAATGATCTTCTCCATGGCGTGCTCCTTCGTGGTTGAACGTGACAAGGTCATTGACGGCGGTCAGGCCGAAGCTGGCGACTTGGCCGCATTGCGGCTCGCCACCCACTTGCCGATGGCCAGCACCAGCAGCGCGCCGAAGATGCCTGCGGCATAGCGCACGGTGTCGGTCTGCGGCACCTTCGGCACCCAGGTCCAGGCGGCCATGTTTGCGACTGCGGGGTCGGACACCGCCATCGTGCCGGCGATCCAGCCCAGCAGCATGCCGCCGAGCGTGATGATCATCGGGAAGCGGTCCATCAGCTTGATGACCAACTGGCTGCCCCAGACGATGATCGGAATGCTCACCAGCAGGCCGAAGATCACGAGCGGCATCTGGTGGCCGTCGCCAGCACCCTGTGCGGCGCCGGCAATGGCGATCACGTTGTCCACGCTCATGACCAGATCGGCCACGATCACGGTCTTCACGGCGGCCCAGAGCTTGTCGCTGCCGGCGATGTTGCCGTGCGGGTCGTCGTGCTCGGGCGCCAGCAGCTTGACGCCGATCCACACCAGCAGCGCCGCACCCACGATTTTCAGGAATGGGATGGCGAGCAGCGTGAGCGCGAAGAAGATCAGGATCACGCGCAGCACGATGGCGCCGGCGGTGCCCCAGAGAATGCCCTTCGTGCGTTGTGCAGGTGGCAGCTTGCGGCAGGCCAGCGCGATCACCACCGCGTTGTCGCCGCCAAGAAGAATGTCGATCATGATGATCTGACCGACCGCGACCCAGAATTCCGGGGTCATGAAGGCTTCCATAGTGTCCTCAGTTCGTTGCTAGTCAATCCACAGGTCGGATGAGGCGAATGAACGGAAACCAGGAAGGCATTCCGGGATGAGCAATCGCTTCGATCAAACCTGCACGGGTTCAAATCGAAGGTCTTGCTCGGCAGCGCGATGCTGCCCGACAGGCCGGAAGTTGTTGTGCTTCGTATTGACGACCTGTCGATACCCGTTGCGCTGCAGCGGGCGGGAGCTACTCCCCTTCGTGGCGCGGATTAGAGCATCCCGGCGTACCCGCTGGCAAACGCATCGATAGTGCGTTTGAAGAAAAGGTCTCTGAAAGCGTTGCAGTGATTGGACTGGATGCTCTGATATTGATAGCGATTCCAAATCCTTCGGCTCCGGCAGGGCTTTGGGAGACTATGATCCCGGCTCGTTTTTTCGTTCGCCATGGCCGCCATTCACATCACCGACATCGAGGCCGCCATCAACTACTGGCGGGAGAAGAAGCCGTCGCCCGACGGCATCACGCTGGCGCCCGAATTGCGCGCGTTGGCGGAGGTCTATGCGCTGATGGTCTTCCATCACGAGGACGAGGTCGACGAAGTCGGCTTCCCCGCCGAGGCCTGGGAAGCCTGGCTCGCCTGGTACGAGAGCACGCCCGACACGCCCTGCATCGCCATCTGCTCCACCAGCCAGGGCGACGACGAATGCAAGGGCTGCGGCCGCAGCTTCGAGGAAGTGCAGCACTGGCCCGCGATGACGCCCGCCGAGAAGCGCGTCACCTGGCGCCGCATCACGATGGAAGACAAGGCCTGGCGCTTCAATACCTATGCCGAGCGGGCACGTGAAACGCGGGACGCTCCATCGCAGGACACGGCGACCCCCGCCGCCCCCGATGCGGCGGCGGGCGACCCCGGCGACGCTCGCTGAGCGCCATGCGCCGTCTCGCCCAGGCTCCGAATCTCGCGATCGCTACGCTCTGGGTGCACGCCTTGCGCGAGGATGGCGTCGAGGCGACCGTTCAGCGTGAATTCCTCGGCGCCGTGGTCGGCCAACTGCCGCCCGACCAGTGCCTGCCGGAGATCTGGATCGACGACGAGACGCAGTTCGACAGCGCCAAGCGTCTGCTGCAGGCCCTGCAGAACCGCCCTCAGCACCGCTGGCATTGCCATTGCGGTGAACTGGTCGAAGGCGGCTTCGAGCAATGCTGGCAATGCGGCCAGATGATGCCGTCGGCCTGAAGCAGGCGCGCGGGCTCACTTCCATTTCAGCAATTCGATGTCGATGCTGGTTTTGCCGTCGCCCAGCATCAATGTGCCTTCCTGCACCGTCGCCTGCAACTGCATGCTGCGCTGCGCCAGCGCAGCCAGCGACTGCGACGCCAGCGTCGGCACGCGGAACACGCGCAGGTTCTGCGGGCGGGAGAGCTTGTTCTCCATGCCGCGCCACCAGATCTCGGCCGCGTGGCTGAAGCAATAGAGCAATACCTCGTCGGCCTTGCCGCAGGCCTTGATCAGCGGCTTGTCCTCGGGCTGGCCGACCTCGATCCAGACGCGGGTGCGACCGGTGAAGTCGCGCAGGAACACGTCCGGGTCGTCCGGGTTCGACAGTCCCGCGCCGAAGCCCAGCACGCCGTCGCCGTCGCAGACGCTCTGCAGCTTGTGGGCGTTCAGCGCCAGCGCGATCAGCCGGATCATCATCCGCTCATCGTTTTCGCTCGGATGCCGTGCGAGCGTCAGCGCGTGGTCGGCGTAGTAGCCGTTGTCGATGTCGGCGACCGCGAGGTTCGCCTTGAAGATTGTCGACTTGAGTGCCATCAGACGCGACGTGCCAGTTCCGCCGCCTTGCCTGTATAGGTGGCTGGCGTCATCGCCAGCAGCCGTTCTTTCTCCTCTTCGGGAATCGCGAGCGAGCGGATCAGTCCGTGCAGCGCTTCGGCCGTCACGGTCTTGCCGCGCGTCACTTCCTTCAATTGCTCGTAGGCGCCCTGCACGCCGAAGCGGCGCATCACGGTCTGGATCGGTTCGGCCAGCACTTCCCACGACGCGTCGAGATCGTCGGCCAGCGCTTCCTCGTTCAGTTCGAGCTTGCCCAGGCCGGCCGCCAGGCTGGCGTAGGCCAGCACGGCATAGCCGAAGGCCACGCCGATGTTGCGCAGGACGGTGCTGTCGGTCAGGTCGCGCTGCCAGCG
>CAIQMJ010000205.1 GCA_903872875.1 uncultured Variovorax sp. | reverse complement strand
TCTGTCCTACGCCCGGGCGGACTGTTCCTGAATCACGGTATCACGCACGACGAAGAGGGCTGGAACAAGACTGTCGCCACAGAGTTCATCAACCGCTACGTCTTCCCCGATGGCGAGCTTGACTGCGTCAGCAACATCCAGCTCGGCATGGAGCGCGCCGGCTTCGAGATCCACGACGTCGAGGGTCTGCGCCCGCACTACGCACTGACGCTACGGCATTGGGTAAGGCGGCTGGAGGCCAATCGCGAGGCAGCACTGCGCGAGGTCGATGAACCGACCTATCGTGTCTGGCGGCTCTACATGGCGGCCTGCGCGCTGGAGTTCGAATCCGGCGGCACGGGAATCTACCAAATCCTCGCGTCCAAGCGCAATCGGGGCGAATGGCCCGTCCCACTGTCCCGGAGCGACCTCTATGGCGACCACCGGGCTCGTCTGGCAGGAGCGCATTGAATGTGCTTTTCGGCCACAGCCAGCTTCACGGCGGGCGCTCTTCTCCTCGGGCTCGGCACGCTGACGCTCAAGTCCGCTCGGCACTCGCATGAACTGCCGTTCGCCGCGATCCCGCTGCTGTTTGCCATTCAGCAGTTGAGTGAGGGCGTGATCTGGCTGACGTTCAGGTACGAAGCACCGCTGCTCAATGGGGTGATGACGCATGTGTATTCATTCTTCTCCCATGTGCTCTGGCCGGTCTACGTGCCGGTAGCGGTGTTGCTGATCGAACCGCCGGGGCCGCGCCGACGAGCGCTGCTCGCGTTCGTCGCGGCAGGCGTCGCGGTGGGCGTGTACCTCCTGTACTTCCTGATCGCGTACCCAGTGGTATCACGGCCCACCGGCCAGCACGTCGAATACGTCTCGCCGCATTTCTTTGCTGCGGCAGCGATGACGCTGTATCTGATGGCCACTAGCGTCAGCTTCGTGCTGTCCACCCATCGCGCGGTAAGGCTCTTCGGCGTTCTGGTGCTCTTGTCTTTCGGCGCCGCCTACTACTTCTACGCCATCTGGTTTATCTCGGTGTGGTGTTTCTTCGCTGCGCTGCTGAGCGCGCTCGTCTACCTCCATTTTCTTCCCCGATCTCCCCTTCTGAAAGCAGGCAGTGCATGACCACAACAATGAATTTCGAGGTCGGCGGCCTGGTGTCGTCGATGTCGGCTCACGGGGTCGAGAAACAGTTGTCGCGCCTGCGCGGCGTGACCGCAGTACAAGTCAACCCCGTGGCCGGTTCGGCCAGCGTGAGCTTCGACCCCGGCCAGGCCACACCCGAAGCGATTCGCCGCGCCATCGAGGAATGCGGCTACCACTGCAGCGGCGAAACCACGCCGCGGCATGTCTGCGCGCCACACGATGCACCTGCCAAGCCGCACGTACATGGCCAGGAGCATGCCGCTCATGCCACTCATGGCGCCAAGCCGTCCGCACAGGAAAAGACGACGGACCACGGCGACATGGACGCCATGGCCCACGACATGGGGCACGGTGCCGGCATGGACGCACGCGGCATGGCCCGCGACATGCGCAATCGCTTCTGGATCTGTCTCGCATTCACGATTCCGATCTTCCTGTACGTGCCGATGGGCATGGACTTCATCAAGCTGAGTCCGCCGTTCGGCCTGGACCTGAATCTGTGGCTCTTCATGCTGGCCACCGGCGCCGTCATCTATCCGGCCTGGCCGTTCTTCGTGGCCGCCGCGCGTGCGCTGCGCAATGGTGTGCTCAACATGGCGGTGCTGGTCGTGCTGAGCGTGGGCACAGGCTACCTGTTCAGCGTGGGCGCGACTTTCTTCTTCGAGGGCGCGCAGTTCTACGAGGCGGTGTCGGTCCTGCTCGTCTTCATCCTGCTCGGCCACTGGCTTGAGATGCGCGCGCGGGCGGGCGCTTCGGAGGCGATCCGGGCGCTGATGAACCTGGCGCCGCCGAAGGCGACCGTGGTGCGCAACGGCGTCGAGACCAGCGTTCCCACGTCGGAGGTGCTGTTGGGCGACATCGTGCTGATCCGCCCCGGCGACAAGGTTCCTGTCGATGGCGAGGTGCTGGAAG
>CAIQMJ010000204.1 GCA_903872875.1 uncultured Variovorax sp. | reverse complement strand
GGCACGCCGCGACCCGTCATCGATCGCCTGAACGCCGAGACGGGCCGCGCGCTGCAGGTCGCCGCCGTCCGCCAGCGCCTGGAAGAGATGGGCGGCGAGGCGCGCGGCAGCACGCCCGAAGAGATGAAGACCATGGTCACCCGGGAAGTCGACAAGTGGACCCAGGTGGTGGCCGATGCCAGGATTCCCAAGCAATGAACGCAACCAAGGACGTATTCCCATGTCACTGATTTCCGTGCGCAAGCGCAGCCTGACGGTGGAGACCATCTACCACGAAGGCGGCCCGGTCGCCGACAGGCCGCTGCGCGTGGCCGCCGCCTGTGCGGTGATCCGCAACCCTTACGCCGGCCGCTACGAGCCCGACCTGATGCCTTTCATGGCGGAGCTGCGCAGCCTCGGCACGCTGCTGGCCGAAGAACTGGTCGACACGCTCGGCAAGGACCAGGTCGAGGCCTACAGCAAGGCCGCGATCGTGGGCGTGAACGGCGAGCTCGAACATGGTGCCGTCTGGCACGAGGCCGGCGGCTGGGCGATGCGCCAGGTACTCGGCGAGCCCAAGGCCATCGTGCCGGCAGCCAAGGCGGTGGCCGCGACCGGCTACCGGCTGATGGTGCCGCTGCATTACATCCACGCGGCCTACGTACGCAGCCATTTCAACAGCACCGAAGTCGGCATCCAGGATGCGCCGCGGCCCGACGAGATCCTGTTCGCGCTGGTGATGGCCGATGGCGGGCGCATCCATTCGCGGCTGGGCGGCCTGACCAAGGACAAGGTCACGGTCCACGACGGGCAACGCTGACCATGGAAGCCCGATCGATGAAAGCCGTGCAACTGCGCGAGACCGGCGGACCCGAGGTGCTGTCGCTCGTCGACCTGCCGCTACCTGAGCCAGGGCCTGGACAGGTGCGCGTGAAGGCGGTGGCGATCGGCGCCGGCGGGCCGGACGTGCTGATCCGCAACGGCACCTACAAATGGATGCCGCCGCTGCCGGCGATCCCAGGCAACGAGATGTCGGGCGTCGTCGATGCGGTCGGCAGCGGCGTGACGCGGCTGGCGGTCGGCGAGCGGGTGCTGGTCAGCGCACGCGAGCTGCCGCAGCGCGGCGGCTGCTATGCCGAGTACATCTGCGTCGCCGAAGCCGTGCCCTTCGTGCTGCCGGCGAGCCTGGCCTTCGAAGACGCGGTGAGCCTGGGCAACTTCCAGCTCGCGATCGCGCTGCTGGCCAGCAACGGCAGCCTGCCGGCGCAGGCCATCTTGGTCCCCGGCGCGGCTGGCGGTGTCGCAACCGCGCTGGCGCAGGTGGCACAGGCGCGCGGGCTGCGCGTGATCGGCACCGCATCGTCGGCGGAGAAGCGTGCGTTCGCGCTGGAGAACGGCGTGAGCGAGGTGATCGACGGCGACGCTGCCACGCTGCCCGAACGCGTGATGGCGATGACCGGCGGACGCGGTGTCGACATGGCCTTCGACCATGTGGGCGGCGAGCTGTTCGTGGCCTGCCTGCGCTCGCTCGCGCCCTTCGGCATGGCGGTGTCGTACAACATCCTCGCCGGTCCGCCCTCTAACGACGTGTTCGACGAACTGCGCAAGCTGCTGGGCAAGAGCCTGGCCATCCGCACCTTCTCGATCCACACGGTCGACGCCGACATCGCCCAGCGCCGCGGCCTCATGGCGCAGGCCATCGCGCTGATGGCGGCCGGCCAGGTGCGCGCGCCGCGCGCCATGCGCATGCCGCTGGCCGACGCCCGCCACGCGCATGAACTGCTCGATCGCGGCGGTTCGCTCGGCAAGCTCGTCCTGGTCCCCTAGAACCCTGGAGACGGTCATGACCCAACCCTATGTGCCCAACCTGTCGCACTGCGGCATCTTCTGCCGCGACCTGGACCGGATGAAGGCGTTCTACACGGGCGTGTTCGACATGCAGGAAACCGATCGCGGCGAGGGCGTCACCTTCCGCTTCGAGATCGTGTTCCTCAGTGGCCGCGGCGACCAGCACCACCAACTGGTGTTGGCCGGCGGCCGCGGCGCCGACACGCCCAGCACCGTGATGCAGCTGTCGTTCAAGGTGAAGACGATCGACCACCTGCGCGAGGCGCGCCGGCGTGCGCTGGCGCTGGGCGCCACGAAGATGCGCGGCCTGAACCATGGCAACGCGCTGTCGATCTACTGCATGGACCCGGAGGACAACACGGTCGAGGTCTACCTCGACACGCCCTGGTACGTGAGCCAGCCGCACGGCGACCCGCTCGACCTCGACCAGGACGACGACGCGATCTGGGCGCAGACCGAACGCGTGGTGCACACCGATCCCAGCTTCATGCCGGTGGAGGAATGGGCGGCGCGCTTTGCGCAGCGCAGCCGGGCGATGAAGGCGGCTGGCGGCTAGGAGTCTGGGCGGCAGAAGCCGACTGACCGACTGACTTTTTCTCGAAGGTTGATGTAAGTTTGCGGCCATGGCCGCGAACTACCTTCCCTACGAGCCGCAGCAGATGATGCTGC
>CAIQMJ010000203.1 GCA_903872875.1 uncultured Variovorax sp. | reverse complement strand
AGCCGCGCACCGACCGCTTCGAGTGGCGCGACCTGCAGACGCCGTTCCGGCTGAACTTCTATCACCAGGGCATGCAGTTCAATTCGCCGGTACGCATCAATGAGATCAGGGCCGACGGCGTGCAGGAGATCAAGTACGACACCGAACGCTTCGACTTCGGCAACCTGAACTTCGACAAGGGCGCGACCAGCACACTCGGCTATGCCGGCTTCCGGCTGCTCTACCCGGTGAACCAGCCCGACAAGCTCGACGAGATCGTGAGCTTCCTGGGCGCGAGCTATTTCCGCGTGATCGGCAAGGGCCAGGTCTATGGGTTGTCGAGCCGCGGGCTGGCGATCGACACCGCGCCACCCGGCGGCGAGGAGTTCCCGAACTTCCGCGAGTTCTGGATCCAGCAGCCGACGGCGCAGGACCAGCAGGTCGTGATCTACGCGCTGCTCGAGTCGCCGCGCGCCACCGGCGCCTACCAGTTCATCGTGCGGCCCGGCGGCAAGGACGCGGTGGTCGACGTGCAGGCCAACATCTTCGTGCGCGGCGACATCAACACGCTCGGCGTCGCACCGCTCACCAGCATGTTCCTGTACGGGCCTAACCAGCAATCCGACCTGAAGCGCAACTTCCGCCCGGCCATCCACGACTCCAACGGCCTGTCGATCCACACCGGTGCCGGCGAATGGTTGTGGCGCCCGCTGAACAACCCGCGCAACCTCGCGATCAGTTCCTTCGAGGTCGAGAATCCGAAGGGCTTCGGCCTGCTGCAGCGCGGGCGCGAGTTCTCGCGCTATGAAGACCTGAAGGACCGCTACGACCTCCGCCCGAGCGCATGGATCGAGCCGCAGGGCAACTGGGGCAAGGGCCACGTCACGCTGATGGAGATCCCGACGCCCGACGAGACCAACGACAACATCGTCGCCTTCTGGACGCCCGACGCACCCACCCAGCGCGGCCAGATGCTGCAGTTCGCCTACCGCATGCACTGGACGACCGACGAACCGGCGCTGCACGACGCCGACAACGCCTGGGTGAAGCAGACCTTCCACACCGACAGCGAGGAACTGCAGGCCAACCTGATCCGCAAGCTGGACGGCAACAGCGCCTTCCTGATCGACTTCGAAGGTCCGGTGCTGGCCAACCTGCCGACCGGCACCGCTGTCACACCGCAGGTGAGCGTGGGCGACAACGCCCAATTGCTGGACGTGGGCATCCAGCGCAATCCGGCCATCAAGGGCTGGCGCGTAACCCTGCGAGTCAAGGTGAAGGACCCGGCGCTGCCGGTCGAGATGCGCGCCGCGCTGGTCCAGGACAGCAAGCCGGTGAGCGAGACCTGGAGCTATCAGATTCCTGCGAATCCGCAGCAGCAGCCCCAGGGGCAGGCGATGCCGGGTGCGGGCGTCGCGACCCCGGCCGATGCGCCGCAGGTCGCGCCGGCGGTGCCGAAGACCACGCCCTGAAGGCTGCATGGCGTGGCGCGCCGCGAGCCGCCCGGCCTGGGTCGCTCGCGGCAGTGGCGATCAGCGGATCAGCGCGACGCCGGTCTTGGCCTGCAGCGCTTCGAAGCTCACGCCGTCGGCCATCTCGATCACGCGCAGGCCTTCGGGCGTGACGTCCATCACGGCCAGGTCGGTGATGATCCGGTCGACCACACCGACGCCGGTCAACGGCAGCGTGCACTTCGGCAGGATCTTCATGTCCTCGGTGCCGTCCTTCTTCTTCGCGACGTGTTCCATCAACACGATCACGCGCTTCACGCCGGCCACCAGGTCCATGGCGCCGCCCATGCCCTTGACCATCTTGCCGGGGATCATCCAGTTGGCGAGGTCGCCCGTCTCGCTGACCTGCATCGCGCCCAGGATCGACAGGTTGATCTTGCCGCCGCGGATCATCGCGAAGCTGTCGTGGCTGCCGAAGATGGCCGAGCCGGGCAGCGTGGTGACGGTCTGCTTGCCGGCGTTGATCAGGTCGGCGTCGACCTCGTCCTCGGTCGGGAACGGGCCGATGCCGAGCATGCCGTTCTCGCTCTGCAGCCAGACTTCCTTGGTACCGGTGTGGTTGGCCACCAGCGTCGGGATGCCGATGCCGAGGTTCACGTAGAAGCCGTCTTCGAGTTCCTGCGCCGCGCGTGCGGCCATCTGGTCTTGGGTCCAGGGCATGTCAGGCTCCCTCTTTCTTGTTGGCGGTGTCCGCCGGGACTTTGGGTACGGGCAGTTCGTCGATGACCGCGGCCTGCGCGATCACGGCCTGGGCCTCGACCTTCGCAGCGGCCACGTCGACCGGCTTGGCCGCGCTCACGGTGCGCTTCTCGATGCGCTTCTCGGGCGTCGCGTTGAGCACGATGCGGTGCACATAGATGCCAGGCAGGTGGATGTCGTCAGGGGCCAGTTCGCCCAGTTCGACGATCTTCTCGACCTCGACGATGCAGACCTTGCCGGCCATCGCGGCGGCCGGGTTGAAGTTGCGCGCCGTCAGGCGGAAGCGCAGGTTGCCGGACGTGTCAGCCACATCGGCCTTGACCAGCGCCACGTCGGGCACCAGCGAGCGCTCCATGACGTAGGTCTCGCCGTCGAACTCGCGCAGTTCCTTGCCTTCGGCCACCTGGGTGCCGACACCGGTCTTGGTGAAGAAGGCCGGAATGCCGGCGCCACCGGCGCGCAGCTTTTCGGCCAGCGTGCCCTGCGGCGTGAATTCGAGCTCGAGTTCGCCGGCCAGGTACTGGCGCTCGAACTCCTTGTTCTCGCCGACGTAGCTGGCGATCATCTTCTTGATTTGCCGCGTCTCGAGCAGCTTGCCGAGACCGAAACCGTCGACACCCGCGTTGTTCGACACGCAGGTCAGGTCCTTGACGCCGCTGTCCTTCAGCGCCTCGATCAGCGCCTCGGGGATGCCGCACAGGCCGAAGCCGCCGACAGCCAGCATCTGGCCATCGGCCACGACGCCCTTGAGCGCCGCGGTGGCGTCCGGATAAATCTTGTTCACCATGGCTTGTGATCCTCGCTCGGTGATGGTTGATGAAAGGAAACGAAAACTGCAACGACGATACTACGTAGCCGTATACGTAGTATTTCGTAATGGAGACACCTGAGACAGCCGCATCGGCCCCGCCGCCGAAGCCCGACGATCCCGACGACCTCGACTACCGGCGCGCCTTCGAGCACGCGCCGGTCGGCATGGTGCTGTCGCGCAACCGGACCATGGTCGACTGCAACGCGCAGCTGTGCGAGATGTTCGGGGCCACGCGTCAGGCGCTGGTCGGCCAGTCCTTTCGCGTGCTGTATCCGAGCGTCGCCGAATTCGAGCGGATCGGCAAGCGCATGGAACCGATCCTGAACGCAAGCGGCCGCTACGCCGACAACCGCATGATGCGGCGGCTCGACGGCCCGCTACGCGGCGAGACCTTCTGGTGCCATGTGACCGGCCATGCGCTGAACCGCGCGCAGCCGCATGAAGCCGGCATATGGACCTTCGAGGACCTGGGCTCGCGCCGCGCGGCCAAGGCCCAGCTCACGCCGCGCGAACGCGAGGTCGCCGCACAGGTGATGCAGGGACTGACCTCCAAGGAGATCGGCCGCGTGCTCGCCATCAGCCATCGCACGGTCGAACTGCACCGGGCGCGGCTGATGCGCAAGTACGGCGCCGCGACGACCGCCGAGCTGGTGCAGAAGCTCATGGCGGGCTGAGACGCGCGACGCTGCCCGGCGCGTGCGGCCTGCGCCTACAGCCGTTGCCGGAGAGGCTCGGCACGATCACATGCCGATCACTACCGACGCCGACCGCCTCTGCATGCTCGACCGACGTTCCTTCCTCGCTGCTGGCGGTGCCGCGCTGGCCCTTGCCTCTCTCGGACTTTCCACCGAAGCCCTGGCCGCTACCGGTCTCAAGCTGGGCACGCCAAGCCCCTTCTCTTTCGACCGCCTGGAGGCACTTGCGAGATCGCTGGCCACCAAACCCTGGGCAGCCGACAAGCCGCCCGCACCCGAGGTCGTAGACCGCATCGACTACGAGGCACACGGCAAGATTCGCTTCGACACCGGAAGCGCACTGTTCCGCAACGGCCCGGGCGCCTTCCCGGT
>CAIQMJ010000202.1 GCA_903872875.1 uncultured Variovorax sp. | reverse complement strand
TTCATCTTCTGGGCGCACATCCGCATTACGAGCAGCGCCGACCAGCGGATTTCAATGCCTTCACGGGCGCATCCGACGCGGTGAGCTCAGAGATGAAAAGCGCGGGACGGATGCCCTGGATCGTTGCGATGCGCAACGAGTACGACAACGCCTTGCTCTATCACGACAGTGTCGTTGCACGCCTGCTGGACGGTTTCGTGCAGGATCAAGGCGCGCATGCCAGCCATTTTCTCTACACCTCGGATCATGGCCAGGATGTGGGGCATACGCGCAACCACGCAGGGCACGCGGAGACCCCCCCCGGCTATGAAGTCCCGATGTTTCTGTGGTCGTCGAAGGCGATCGGCCACCTTGCATCGTCCGAGCTGGTGGGAAGAGCCTACCGGACCGACGTGCTCGACTGGACGCTGCTGGATCTGCTCGACATCAGCACGCAGGGCGAGCAGCCTTGGAACTCTGTCCTCAGCCCTGACTTCCAGTCGCGCGAGAGCAGTCTGGAAGTCGAGGCTCAATAGGTGCCCCGGATGCCTCCCTTGTTGACTGTGAAGCCAGGGTCAATGTCTCTTCAATGGAGGGACGGTATCGTGCGATCGACGGCTGAGTGGCCCTTTGGTAGCCCCCCGGCACTCCCTTCTTGCTCAGAACCCATTGCCAAAGCTGTATGTCCCGAGCCCTGAATGCCCCAGCGCAGGACAGGAGGTAATAGCTCCACATGCGATAGAAGTGTTCTCCCAGCCGGTCTTTGAACCGTGGCCAGGCGTGTTCGAAGTTCGCGTGCCATGCCATCAATGTCTTGTCGTAGTCGGCGCCGAAATTGTGAAGGTCCTCCGCCACGAACAGGCCGTCACACGCATCACCGATCTGCCCAAGAGACGGCAGGTCGCCGTTGGGGAAGATGTACTTGTCGATCCATGGATCAGGCGTGGCGTCGCGGATGTTCTTGCCGATGGTGTGCAGCAGGAACAATCCGCCATCGGCCAGGCAGCGGTGTGCCACTTCCATGTAGGTGCGGTGATTTTTCCGACCCACATGTTCGAACATGCCGACGCTGGCGATGCGATCGAACTTCTCGCTGACGGTGCGGTAGTCCTGCAGGCGAAACTCAATGGGCAATCCCTTGTACCGTTCGGCCGCCCACGCCGCCTGCTCCTTGGAAATGGTCACGCCGACGCAGCGTACACCATAGTGCTCCGCCGCAAACCCCATCAGGCTGCCCCAGCCGCAGCCAATGTCCAGCAGTCTCAATCCTGGCTTGAGCTCCAGCTTGCGGCAGATCATGTCGAGCTTGGTTTCCTGCGCTTCCTGCAAGGTTCGAGCACCCCCCGACCAGTACCCGCAGGTATACGTCATACGTCCATCAAGCATGGCGGCATAGAAGTCGTTGCCCAGGTCGTAGTGCGCCTCACCCACGCGCCAGGCGCGCTTGAGCGTTTGCCGGTTGAGCAGCCGGGTGCGCAAGGCATGGAAGGCCAAACGAATGGGCTTCACCTTTTGATCCAGACGAGCCGCAAGCAGGTGATGGAAGAAGCAGTCCAGTTGGCGCGCATCCCAATGCCCCTCGATGTAAGCCTCACCCAACCCCAGATTGCCAAGAGCAAAGACCCGGTCGGCGAGCTTCCTGTCATGAATCTGTATGTCTTGGTTCCGGTGGCCGTCGATGCGAATGTCGGCGGTTTCCAGCAACTCGACCATCAGGTCATGCATTCTGGATGCCTCGCTGTTTTGACTTGCCCTTGTTCGTCGAAGAGGAGTTCTGTTCTGCATACCCTCAGCCCCTTGGTCGATTTTGGAGGAGCACATCGCGCTCTTGCATGCAGGCGCGGCAGAACACTGTCGCGGGGTCGTGCTCTAGGCGACTGAGTTCGATTTCTTCATCGCACTGGCAGCACAGGAAATAGCTACCAGAGTCAATTCGATCGCGCGCAGCTTGCAGCTTTCGTTTGGACAGCTGCAGCCGCTCGGTCAGGCCTCGGGCGATGGCCTGCTGTTGCAGGGCATCCATGCGTGAAAGTCTTCCCACGCTTGATTGGTCGAGAAGCACTGTTGCGGCAGCCTGTTGCGAATTTTGAAGCGAACGCTCCACTTTCTCCAGTTCGTCAAGAATGCGCTGACGAAAGCGTTCCAAGTCAAGAAGCATGACTACATCTCCGTAAAGGACATGGATAGCCCGCGCTTCGCGCCTGAACCGAAGGCGCAAAGGCGAGCACGCAGAAGATGCGTGCTCGCCTAGGGTGGGGTGACCGAATGAAGCCGGTCGGCGAGGAGAACGCACCCTTGCTTGACAATGCCCAGAGCAGTCTTGGGCGAACAGAGTTCGCGAGTCATTTAGTGATGTTAGCGCATCGGGTGCACGGCCCTGAACGCGCCAGAGCGGCTGCACGGCTTCGCGGTAAACCTCCGGCTTGCCCTCTCGTTCGCCCATGACTAATCTGCGCTATTGCGATGATCTTTCTTGTCGCAGTAGCTATCTCACTTGGCTAAACTCCGAAGAAGAAAAGTACCCCGAGCGCGATGATCCCGGAAGAGGCGGCTCAGGACTTCCCTGGCGCCGCGGCGCTCGCGGCCCTGCGTGCGTGGTACGCCGGCATGGGCATCACCGACGCCGTCGCGCAGTACCTGCCGCACAGCACAGACGCTGGAAGGTCGTCGCCCACCGTGCTAGGTGAGATCCGGCGCCAGCTGGCGGACCGCGCCCGCCGGTGTCGCCGCGATGACCTGGCGCAGCTGATCCTGCAACCCGCCTCCGAGCGGCCGAAGCGGGTCCGCGCCGTCATGGCGGCGATCGACCTGTTGCGCGGGCTCTCCGTGCCGCGGCCGCTGGTGACCGACGCCGTCGAGCGCTGGCTGCCCGCGCGCATCGCCAACCCTATCCAGGCCGACGGTCTGCGCACGCTGGCCGATCTGACCGTGCGCGTGCCGAGCCTGAGACCCACGGCTTGGGCGCGCGGCGGGCGGTCATCGCACGCGGTGTGGCCCGCGCGCTGGGTTTTCCCTGCGACCTGGCGAGCGCGTTCTTTGGTTTCGAGACTGCGTATCGGGCCACCCTCGATTGCATCCCGATGAGCATGCGCGCGAAGCTCGACCGCTGTCGCCTGAAGCTTTCGCTCGCGCAATGGCGCACCCTGCCGCTTGCAGTGCGCGAGACGCTGCGGGAGGCGCCAGTCCACAGACCCGATCACGTCGAACGCCTTTCCCGATTCCTGCGTCGCCGCGCCGAGCAGTCGGGTTGGTCCGACATGCCAGCGGTCCCTGCCGACGCGGCCGCGGATATCCCAGGCGTGGTGTCGGAGGCGGTGAGTGCACGCTGCATCGCCGGCGGAAGAACGCCGCCCTCTGCCACTCAATGGGCCGCTCTGGCGCCACTGCAGCGCTACGCGCTCATCAAGTTGGCCGGGCAGCGCAGCGGCAGGAACTGGAATCAGGCGCTCGCGGAATTCGGCATCGTCGAGTCCTAGGCCGAGGTTCTGAACATGATATGGAGCTGGGCAATCCGCTCCAGACGTCCCCGGCAGAATGCCACGATGAAGATCTTCTTGTTGTTCGTTGCAGCGGCATTGGCCGAGATCGCCGGTTGCTATCTGCCCTACCTATGGCTCAAGCAAGGCCGCTCGATCTGGCTGCTGGTGCCCGCAGCCTTGAGTCTGGCGCTGTTCGCCTGGCTGCTGACCTTGCATGCAACCGCTCCGGGTCGGGTCTACGCTGCCTATGGAGGCGTCTATATCGGTGTGGCGCTCGCGTGGTTGTGGGCTGTCGATCAGGTGAGGCCGACCGCTTGGGACTTCGCCGGCGTGGCCGTGGCGCTCTGCGGGATGGGCATCATCATGTTCCAGCCAGTTCGGTAGCTGTCGGTGTTGAGCATCACGCGATGCGAGGGCGAGGTACCAAGGTCACGGGCTTGCGTTCTCGGTCCTGCTCTGCGAGCAAGCGAGCGCTTTGCCGCTGATGCCGAGCTGCTGCAGCTTCGCTGTCCAGGGCGCGCTTGAGTAGCGCAGCGTTCTCGGTCACGAGACGCCGTTGCTGCGCCTTCAGCAAGTCGATGACGGCACGCTGCTGGGCCAGCTGGTCTTCCCAGCTTTTCCGCCTGCTCGGCACGCCCTGCTGCTGCGTGGCCTGGCGCAGTGCATCGATCATCGCTCTGTGGTTCGTATAGATCGCATTGCGCGCCACACCGGCCTCTCGCGCCAGGCTGGCGACGCTGAGCCGGCAGCGCCGCTCCTGCAATGACGCGTCATGCGGCGTGCTGTCGATCATTCGGGCCAGTGCATCGCGCAGCTTGCGATCCGTCGCCTGCCGACGCCTTTCGTACGGGTTGAGCACAGGCATGCGCGTCGCATCACGCGCCACGTTCTTCTCCCGCAGCGCTGTTCAACTGAGCCAGGATGCGGTCACACTCACCGACCCGCGCCTCGGCCAGCGCCAGGCTCTCCGGATCGAGGGCGTGGGACTGCATCAAGCTGACGTTCCGTGTGCGGCGCGCTTCCCAGACCGGCCGGTGCTTGTCCGTGACCGCGAAGTTCGCACACGACGCGCACACGCTTTGCGTACGCGACGCCGGATTGGGCCCTTTTTCTCCTCCCAGGCACGCCGAGGTTTCGCTGCGGTACACGCAGTACCCCCAATCGCATGCGCCCAGGCGCAAGTCCGTCTCCGCCATCAGGAACTCCACGTAGGCCTGCACGTCCGCATCGCGCGTGCGGCCCCTGAACTCGGAGCGAGCAGCCATCATTCGGCCAGCCTTGCCGCCAAGCGACGCGGCGGTGAGCAGTTCCTCCAGCGCGGCGCGCGTCTCATCGCGCGCATGACGATCAATCAGCTCATCGAGCGCGAAGTCCGTCCCAACGTATCCTTGGTCGGTCATCACCCGGCTCACATGCCCGAAGTGCGCGCGCAATGCGTCCAACCCCGTTCGGTCCCGCTTGCCCACGAAGCGCGCGAAGGTCTTGCGGCCCTGATGGGTGTTCAGGTGCCACGCTGCGCCCTGGTACTGCGGCAGGTCGATGAAGACCGCGAACCCTTTGTTCAGGCGGCCGATGAGCGTCTGCACGCCCGGCACGCGGATGCGTGCGGCAGGTCCTGCCAGGCCCGTACTGTCCGGGGACAACCACAGATCGGTGCGCCCGGTGCGCTGGCGCAGCGGCGCCGACAACTGCTCCATCACGGCGATGGCGCGCTCCACGGCAGGCGGCGCCGGCCAGCGGTGCGCTTGGCCACTCTCCGCCCGTGCCGTCTTGTAGATGCGTCCTGCCAAGTAGGCGAACTGCTCCGTGCCGTCGGCCGAAGGATTCCGCTCGATGCAGCCCGCCTGCAAGCCCAGGATCTCGGACACCCGTGCGCCAACTAGGTAGGCCACCACGATGAAGCAGCTTTCACCGATACGGTCCACCAGCGTGCGTACCCGCTTGGTGCTGGTCACGGGAGCGGCCTGCCATGGCTGGGCCTCACCGGGCAGCGTGGAGAAGCCGAAGCCCGCGATGGCATCTACGACCCTGAAGCCCGCCTTGGTCTGGCTCATGCCATCGGCCAGCGCGGCGTCGTAGGCCGTCTGTGCCCGATGCCACAGCGCAATGACGTCACTGGCCGGCGTGCCGATCAGGCGCAGTGCTGCCGACACCAGAGGCATGGCGATCTCGTCAGGGGTATAGGGCAACCACCCACGATCATGCTTGGGCAAGCGCTGCAGCAGCACGGGAACCGGCTCGTCGATCGCCACATCGGGAAGGCGGCCGCCCTGCAGGTACAGCAGGTGCAGGACGCCGCGGTAGGTGCTCAGGGTCGCCGCCGACAGAGGCTTGCCTTCCTTCATGCCGGGACGCCGGGCCACGTCGGCGAAGAACTCCAGCGCCGTGTCGCGGTGCAGGTCGGCGAAGCAGCGCAAGCCCCGCGCGGCCATCCAGCGCACCAGCGAACGCAGCACGCGGAAGGTGGACACGAGCGTGCCGTCGTGCACATGCCTGCGCCCCGGCGGAGGATCCACCTTGAGGCTCCACAGGAAACGCTTGGCCGCACGCGACCAGGCATGCCATTTCGGAGCGCTGAAGCGGCTGTCGTCGTGCAGCCGGAAGCTCCAGTCCAGAGAGAAGTCGCTGGGATTGGCACCAGGTCGCAGGCCGTCCAGATGCCAGACGACATCGGCCAGCATGGAGCGCGTCGACACCCTGGTTTCATCCTCGATGGGCGCCGGGGCACGGTAGGCACGCGCGGACGGCATGTTCACTCCAGCATCGGCAGCGCCGGCATCCGTTTGGCCAACGCGGCCGCCGGGGCATGCATGGCCTCAGGGAAGTCCGGCAGGATGTCCTGCACCAGGATGCGGTAGCTCGGCGCGTACAGCAGCTCCCAGCGCCGCGCATCGAGTCGCTCACGGGCCCGCTCGAACTCCTCCTTGGCCAACAGGATGCGTGCCAGATGCGCCTCATCCAGAGGGATCACCAAGCCCGGGCAGCGCAGGCAGCCGCCCAGATGCGCGCAGACCCGCCCGGTCTGCGCGTCGGGGCCTGAGCCATCCAGGGGGTTGAGGCAATCGTGGCCGAACGGCGCCGTCGCCCGGGCGCCAGCGGCAGGCGCAGGGCGACCCGAAGGCAACGCCGAACCGGCGGGACTCGTCAGCCAGTTGATCATCAGCTTCTGCAGCCTTGCCACCGTCTCGCGGCGCAACTGCTCCGTGCTCGGTCCCTTCACATAGGCCTCGGTCGTGACGGCCGAGCCATGGTTGAGGATCTGCTGGACGTGCAAGATGTCGCCGCCAGAGGCGCGGTAGTGCTCGGTCGCCACGCTGCCGCGCAGCAGCACCGCAGCGAAGTCCGGCAGCGGCATGCGCGCGCGCTCGGGCGCCGCCTGGTTCCAGATGGCGATCCTGGCGTTGGCGCGAGCGATGAACGCCTTGAGGGTGTGGGTCAGCGTACTCAGCGACATCGGCGCGATGTGCCGGGTCTTCTCGCTCACCACCAGGAACAGGAAGCCGCGGTTGTCGCGGCCGGCGCGCTCTACCAGCGGCTCGGTCATCGCCAACAGCTTGTCGATCAGGTTTGGCGCCGCGTGTCGGCGCCGGCGATCGAAGGAGCGCTGCTGCGCGCGCCTGAGTTGGCCGCCGACGCGGGCCTTGTCCCATTCGACGATCACGCGATGCTCGTCCAGCGGGTGCGCCCGCAGGCACTCGCGCCCCATCTTCGCCAGGGGATGCGGGTTGGCCGCCAGCTGGATCGCCAATGCCACGAAGAACGGCACCGCCATCTCGCCGGTGAGATGCAGGTAGCCCGCAAGCGAGCGCAGCCCGCCCTCGCGTGCAATGGTGGCCATGTTGAAGCTGCGCGCGACCAGCGTCAGCCGTGCCGGCATCACGCCGTGATCCACGCCGGCCAACGCGCGTACCAGGCCATGCAGTTGCACCGAGGCGCCCTGCGGCACCGCGGCGCTTCGAAGGATCTCCCGTCCCATCTCGAAGCGCGCCCACGCCGCGTCGATGTCCTCGTAGCAAGCGCGCAGAATGGTTTTGAGTTGATCCTCGGGCAGCCGCTTTCGCGGCTGAGCGTTCAGGTCCGGGTACACCCGGTACGGGAAGTCGATGCGCTGCGCCAGCGCGCCGGGATGGTGCCGCTTCATCCAGTCCACCAACTGCCGCAGCCCGGACAGCACATTGGCGCGCCCCTTGCGCGAGCGTGGCTCGCCCGTGGGACCGACCTGGCGGTCCAGCCATGCGATGTAGCGCCCCACAGCAGCCGTATCGAGATCCCGCAGCGACCTCACGGCGCCGTCTTCGGCAACGAAGCGCGCAAAGCTCTGCAAGGCCTTCCAGCAGCCGCGGCACGTCTCGGGCCTAGAAGCCGCATGGTGTTGTCGGAAGGCTTCTGCCAGCATTCGTGCCATGTCCTCCGGGAGGGTCAGCGTTTCCAGATCGTAGCGGCCCTGCACCTGGCCCCAGCCGTCACGCAGTTCCACGACCGCGCCTGCGGCGGTCGTAGCTTGCCCGTGCGGTGCGATCGCTTGCAATCGACGATCGAGCCTTCCTGTACGACTGCTCACGGCGTGCGCTCCTGGTCAATCAACTCTCCGTAGAGGTAGTCGATGCTGCCAGCCAGTTCCCTCTCATGAAGCTCGACGCAGCGCAGGTACAGCGCCGTGCTCTGGATCGACCTGTGGCCGAGCAGGACCTGCACCGTCTTGAGGGGGTTGATGTCCGGTGTTTGCAGCGCCTGACGCTGCAGACGCACGAGCATTGCCATGGCGAAGGTGTGCCTGAGCCAGTGCGCTGAGCCGTTAAGGCCCGCACGCCGGAAGGCCGCATTGAACACGGCGGTCAGCCGTTCGCAGGTCACCGCCTCGGCTCGGCTGTTCAGGAACAGCTGCGAAGGCGCACGGTAGCGCGCATCCTGGCGCCGCCGAGCCCGCACCAGCGGCGTACGGACCTCATCGATGTATCGCAGCGTGGCATCCACCAGCCGGATCGGCGGGTAGGCCGTGCGCGGCCGGTCACCCTTGGTGACGCTCAGGTCAACGCCGACCAGCGGATGGTCCCCCGTCTGCAAGTGCGCCGTCTCCGGCACTTGGAACACACACAGGCCGCACAGCTCTTTTCGCCGCATCCCGGTCGCCAGCGCCCACTGGGCCATCAAGCAGTAAGGCTCGCCCAGCTGGGCAAACACTAGGCGCAGTTGGTCCACGCGTAGCGGCCTGGGCAGACGCTCGTGCACGGGCAGCGTCAAGACGTTGGCCGGCATCACCGATGCGCCGCTGTGCAGGTGGCCCAGGAAGGATTGACGCCGCTCGACCGACACCCGCACATCGACGAACCGGAATGGCAGCCGCTCGATCCAGCCCTTTGCGCAAGCCCAGCTGTAGAAGCGGCAGACGGTGTGGATGCGGCCGTTCACCGTGGCGCGCGCGTAAGGCCTGCCGGTGTGTGCACTGGGGTTGTGCAGCATTCGATTGCGGTAGGCCGCGATCGTGCTTTCGTCGATCGAGCTCCATTCCAATCCGGACTGCTCCAGGCTGTCGAACCAGTCGTGCAGATGCTCGGCGTAGGTGCGCAGGGTCTGCGCGCTGTGCGCACGGCCTGAAATGGTCGCCAGTTCGAGCAGGTAGGCGAATGCCGGCTCGATGATCGCCATGCGCTCGTCCACCAGGATCGGCAGACCTTGTGCGATGTCGGTATGGCCGGGAACTGCACGGATGATTCTTGCCATCGCTGCCCTCCAGGAGGCACTTGCCACCGCGTGACGCAGGATAGCCCATGGCCAGCTGCGCCTTGCGGTTCCAAGATGAGGACAGC
>CAIQMJ010000201.1 GCA_903872875.1 uncultured Variovorax sp. | reverse complement strand
CTGCGCGAAGGCCAGCGTGATCATGATGAAGTACACGCCGCGCGTGCGCAGCGCGACCAGGCCGATCAGTCCGGCCACCAGCCCGGCCACCACCATGGCCGCGGGCCACATTGCCCAGGCCGAGGTGACGCCTGCATCGGCCATCGCGACCAGCGTGTAGGCGCCCACGCCCAGGAAGCCGATGTGGCCGAGCGCGGCCATGCCGCCGAAGCCCAGGATGAAGTTGAGGCTCGCCGCCGCGAGCGCGAAGATCAGCGCGCGGCGCACGAAGCTCACGTAGAAGTCCAGCCCCAGCGACGGCGCCACCAGCGGAAACACCGCCAGCAGCGCGATCACGGTCCAGGGCACCCAGCGCTCAAACTTCATGGAAGTCGCTCATTTCAAAACACACGTTGGATCAGCCTCTTGCGGGGAACAGGCCGGCCGGCTTGAACGCCAGGACCCCGGCCATCAGCGCATAGGTCGCCAGGCCCGCGATCACCGGGCCGAGGTCGGACACCAGCGTTGGCGGCAGGAAGCTGCGCAGCGCCACCGGCACGAACGCGCGGCCGATGGTGTCGACCATGCCGACCAGCATCGCCGCGACGAAGGCGCCGCGGATCGAGCCGATGCCGCCGATCACCAGCACCACCAGCGACGGGATGATGATTTCCTCGCCCATGCCGATCTGCACCGCCGTCAGCGGTCCCATCAGCGCGCCGGCCAGCGCGGCCAGCGCGGCGCCGAGCAGGAACACCAGCGAGAAGATCCGGCCCACGCGCACGCCCATGAACTCGGCCATCGGCCGGTTCGAGGCGCCGGCGCGCACCAGCATGCCGACGCGGGTGTGGTTGACCAGCAGGTACAGGCCCAGCGCCACCAGCAGGCCGGCGGCCAGGATCACGAGGCGGTAGGCGGGGTAGGGAAGTTCGGGCAGCAGCTGGATCGGCCCCGACAGCGCGGCCGGTGCAGACGCCATGATCGGCGCCGGACCCCAGATCATCTTCACCGCGTCGTCCGCGACCAGGATCAGGCCGAAGGTCGCGAGCACCTGCGACAGGTGGTCGCGGCCATAGAGCCGCCGCACCAGCAGCCATTCGAGCAGCACCGCCAGCAGCACGATCACCACCAGCGCCGCGAGCACGGCCGCGACGAAGGAGCCGCTTTGCGTGTGCACCTGCGCCGCCACGTAGGCGCCGCCCATGAACAGCGAACCGTGCGCGAGGTTCATCACGTCCATGATGCCGAACACCAGCGTGAGCCCCGCCGCGAGCAGGAACAGCATCAGCCCGTAGCCCAGGCCGTTGAGCATCTGCTCGATGAAAAGAATCAGGGTCATGTCTCTATCTACTCAATGCCAGGAACCCCACGGAACCGGCTTTGCCGGGCCGTAGGGGTTGCCCCCGGAAGGGGGTTGGCGAAAGGCGGCACGCAGTGCGCCGAAGCCTGGGGGAGAGTCAAGACATCTTGCACTGGTCGTGGTACGCGTCGCGATAGGCTTTGAGCGGCGTCGACAAGGTCTTGTTGGTGATCTTGCCTTCGGCGTTCTTGCCGATCACGCGCAGGTAGTAGTCCTGGATCGGGAAGTTGTTGTTGTCGTACTTGAACGGGCCGCGGATCGACTCGAACTTGGCGGCCTTCAGCGCCTTCAGCACGGCCGGCTTGTCCTTCACGTTGCCCTTGACGTCGCGCACGGCGGCGTCCATCGCGAGGATCGCGTCGTAGGCCTGTGCGGCGTAGAAGGTCGGGTAGCGGTTGTAGGCCTTGCGGAACTCGCTGACGAACTTCGCATTGGCCGCGTTCGGCAGGTCGTGCGACCACTGCGAAGTGCTGAACAGGCCGAGCATCGGCTCGCCCACGGCGCTGATCGTGTCCTCGTCGGCTGACGCCGGGCTGGTCACCAGCGTGATGTCCTTCGACAGGCCCGAGCCCACGAACTGCTTGATGAAGTTGATGCCCATGCCGCCCGGCAGGAAGAAGTACACCGCATCGGGCTTGAGCGCGCGGATCTGCGCGAGCTCGGCCGCGTAGTCGAGCTGGCCGACCTTGCTGTACACCTCGGCACCGATCGCGCCCTTGAAGCGGCGCTTGAAGCCGGTCAGGTGGTCCCGGCCAGCCGGGTAGTTGGGGGCGATGATGAAGGCGTTCTTGAAGCCCTTGTCGCTCGCGTAGGCGCCGGCGGCTTCGTCCCAGGTGTCGTTCTGGTAGGACTGGCCGAAGAAGTACGGGTTGCACTGCGCGCCCGCCCACTGGCTCGGCCCCGGGTTGCTGGTGATGAAGGGCACCTTGGCCGCGAACAGGCCAGGGCCGACGGCCAGCGCGACGTTCGACGGCGTCGGGCCGGTGAAGAAGTCGATCTTGTTCTGCTGGATGAAGCGGTCGACCACCTGCTTGGCCTGGTCCGGGCTGCCGGCCGTGTCGGCCTGGATGAACTCCGCGGGGTAGCCGCCGAGCTTGCCGTCCAGCAGCTTGATCGCCAGGTTGATGGCGTCGCGCGTTTCTGCGCCGCCGGATGCGAAAGGCCCCGAGATGTCGAGCGCCAGGCCGACCTTCACGGGGTCGGCGGCCAGGGCGGACCCTGCGGCTGCCACGGTCATCGCGGCGAAGACGCCGGCGGCGCGGGCAACGAGGGAAATTCTCAAAGCAGTCATGGATTCTCCAAAGGGGAACGAAACGGAACGGGACTCACGCCTTGCGCTGGACGGACACTTCGACGCGGCCTGCGCGCACCTGGACCGGAAAGCTGCGAACCGCCTCGGTGACCGGGCCACCCCGCGTCTCACCGGTACAGATGTCGAAAAGCCCCTGATGCAGTGGACATTCGACGCAGCCGTTCTCGATGTAGCCGTCGGAAAGCCGCGCATTGCCGTGGGTGCACAGGTCGTGCAGCGCATGGAGCGAATCCCCCTGGCGGAACACAGCAATCGCCATGCCACCTGCGATCACGGGCCAGACGGCGCCGTCCGGAAAGTCGTCGGGCTCGCCCACGTCGTGCCAGGCGGCGTCGGTGTCGGAAGCTGTGTCGGTCATGGTCTGCATGGGTCAGATCGGGGTCGCGAGAAGGGTGATGACGCGCGAGGTGTCGTAGATCACGCGGCGCTGGGCATAGCGCCAGCCGGCCGGCGTGCGCACGATGCGGTCGAGGTAGCGACCGGCCTGGTAGACGAAGGACTCGCCGTTGGTGCGTGTCTGGATCACGACGTAGCTCGACTCGGCCGTCACCGTGTCGGCATCGACCGGCGTGACGGTCAGGCCGTTGGTCATGTGGCGGCTGGCGTGCTCTTCGTAGATGCTCGCGTGGCGCAGCGACAGCACGCGGTCGCGCAGCATGCGCTGGTTGTTGCAGTAGATCAGGCCGATCGGCAGGCCGAGGTCGGCGTTCTCCTTGGGCACGATCTCGTACAGGCAGTCTTCCGTGAAGAGCGTTGCCCACTCTTCGAGGCGGTCGTTGTCGAGCGCCGCGCAGTAGCGCTCCTGCAGCTGGTGGATCTCGAACCAGCGCAGCATGTCGGCCAGAGTGCCGGCGGCGGACGCCGCGGCGGCCACCGGGTTGTCAAGCGTTGTGGTCGTCATTTCAATACCCCATGAGCTGTTGGTAGCCGGTCCAGAAGCGGCGGATCAGGTTCTCCGTGATCATGGTGTCCTGGCGCATCGGGTCGGAGCGGCCGAGTTCGATCACCGACGTGGCGTCGCCGTCGCGTGCCGTGCCGCGCTGCACGAGCTCGGTGGCCTCGGTGTCTTCCATCGAGATGTAGCCGGCCGGGCCGACCAGGTTGGCCTGCTTGATGCGCAGTGCGCGCAGCTCGGGCGTGTCGTCCTCGTAGCCGAAGAAGTGGAAGATCAACTCGAAGTTGTCCGGGCCCTTCGGCAGGATCTGGCGCGCCACCAGCGTGTTGTGGATCTGCTGCAGCACCAGCTGCGGGAACAGCGTCTGGATGTGGTTGGTGCAGTCTTCCTCGAACTCCGAAATGAAGCCGAGCACCGTGTCGTCTTCCAGGTGGAAGCCATCGTCCATCGAGCGGATCTGCTGCTGCTTGTAGGCGCTGGCGGTGTCGCTGTCGTCCACCTTGGTGGACGTGATGATGCTGTGCAGCCCATTGCGCGCGTCCGGGATCGAGCGCGCCTTCATGCCCACGCGGAAGATGTTGAAGGTCGTGTGGAACAGGTGCAGCAGGCTCGCGTGGTACGGGTCCTTCACGTTCTCGTAGTACAGCTTCCAGTTGGAGCGCGAGTACTGCCGCGTGCAGCCGAGGTAGACGATCGGCTTGTGCATGATCCGGTCGATCCACGGCAGCATCTGCTCGCCGAGGTACTCCGGCAGCGGCGGCGTCTGGTCGCTGAAGGTCGCGAAGACCAGGCCCTTGTAGCTCTCGGCGCGCAGCGTGTGCAGGCCATGGTTCTTCGGGTTGAAGTCGGCCGGCATGCCGGGCGCACCATTTTGGCCACGACGAAAGGGCACGCCCTGCAGGTTGCCCTTGGTGTCGAAGCTCCACTGGTGGTACACGCAGGTGTGCGACTTGGCATTGCCGCGCGCGTTGCGGCACAGCGTGGCGCCGCGGTGCGAGCAGCGGTTGACCCAGGCGGCCAGGCTGCCGTCCTCGGTGCGCGTGACCACCACCGGCGTGTCGCCGACGAAGGTGCTCTTGTAGTCACCCGGGTTCGGGATCTCGGCTTCGAGCGCGACGAAGTTCCAGGTCGGGCCGCGGTAGATGCGCTCCTGCTCGCGTTCGTAGACCTCCTGCGAACTGAAGACCTTGTACGGAATGCGCGAGCCGTCCGGGTTCGGGAAGTGCACCAGCCTGTCATCGGAAGCCGGCTTGGCGGACGCCTTCAGGGCGCTGATGTCGACGGTTTGGTTCATGTGGGTTTCCTTGTTCAGCGGGACATCGGCACCGGTGCGCGGTCTGCCCGGATGTCCCTGGCCGCGATTCTTCGCAGCCGGCCGCGCCGCAGCTATCCGTTTCGCGCAGACCGGGGCGCGACTGTCCGTTTCGCGCAGGAATCGGGGTATTCCCTGACGCGCCGCAAGTCCTTTGCAAGCCTTCCGGTCAGCTTGGCGCGTTTCTTGCGCGCCTTTTTCGCAATCCAGCCCTCAGCCAGACATGCGTCCAGCCACCCCCTCCGCGCTTTCCAGCCCCGCTGGCGGTGCGCGTGCGTTCGAGCCCAGCCTGCTGCGCGCGAACCGGTTGTTCGAGTCCTGCGACCTGGACGACACGCGCGAGCGCATTTCGCGCGTCATGCAGCCGCACCACCTGCAGCCGCTCGGCCGCACCGGCGGCGGGCGTTCGCACATGGATTTCGTGCGGCTCGGCGGTATCGGCCTGGGCACCATCGATTTCGGCGAGGCGATGCGGGTCGACGTCGACCACATCGAGGACTACCACCTGCTGATGTTCTGCCTGCGCGGCCAGGCCCAGGCCACGGCGGCCGGCCGGCCGGTGCAGGCCGACCAGACGAACGGCATGATCTGCGCGCCCGGTACCCGCTTCCTGGCTGACCTGTCGCCCGACTGCGAGCAGTTCGTCGTGCGGCTCGACCGCCGCATGGTCGAGGCGCATGCGGGCCGCGCGATCCAGTTCAGCGAAACGCTCGACCTGCGCCGTCCCGAACTGCAGGCCTGGCTCGACCAGCTGCGCGTGCTCGTCACCTCGCCCACGCTGATGCAGGCGGCGCTGCGCAGCCCGCTGATCGCGGTCGAGATGGAGCGCCTGCTGGTGCACCTGCTTCTGGACGGGCAAGGCTGGAGCGACGCGTCGCCCGCGCCGGAACCCGCCAGCACGCGCCTGGGCCTGGCGCCCGCCTGCGTACGCCGTGCAGAGACCTTCATGCAGGCGCATGCGGAAGACCCGCTGCGCCTCGCCGACATCGCACGTGCCGCTGAAGTGCCGGCGCGCACGCTGCTCGACGCCTTCCGCCGCTTCCGCGACTGCAGCCCGATGCAATACCTGCGCGACATGCGCCTCGATGTGGCACACCGGCGGTTGAGCGATCCGGATGCGCAGACGACCGTCGCTGTCGTCGCGATGGACTGCGGGTTCACGCACCTGGGGCGTTTTGCGCAGAGCTATCGGGAGCGGTTCGGGCAGGCGCCTTCGGTGACGCTGCAGCAGCGGAGTTGAGGCCCTTCGTGGCCGTGACGACCCGGCGGGCTACCACCACCGGGGTTCCGGGTCACCAGGACCACATGCCACCGGCGCCGACCGACGCTTTTCCACCGGCACCGGTACCGACGTTGAACTTCACCTGCACGGCCTCGCTGACACGCGCGGCCACGCCGATGGCGAGCGCGCTGCGGCCGTCATAGCTCCCCACGCCCACGCCGAGACCTGCCTGCCGACCGGCCTCCAGCGCAGGGATGGAGCCGGCCGCCATGGCAATCGCGCTGCCGGTACTCGCGACCTTGCGGTTCTCGTCCAGGCGGCTCTGTACCTGCGCATTGGTGCTCGCCTGCGCCGCATTGATCGATGCCTGCCGATCGTTGACCGCCGTCTGCGCGGCATTGACCGATGCCTGCACGTTGTTGATCACCGCCTGGTCGGCCGCCAGCGCATTCAGTTGGCCGACATTGGCGGCATCTGTGTCGACCTGGCCCGCCGCGACGCCGCTGATCACATTGCCGTTGTTGTCGATGCCGTGGGTCTGAGTCGTGCCGGCGACCGACAGGCCGCCGCCGATCGTCGCATTGCCCGTCGTGGACAACGTGGTTGTGGCGATGTCGCCCGTGTTGACGATGCCAGCGGTGTTGGTGACGCCAAGAAAGCTGTTCTGAAGCGTGGTCAAGTCAGTGCGCAGGCCAACCAGTTGCGCGCCGGTGGCGCTGGAATACGAACCTGTTTCGGCTCCGGTGGCGTTGGACCGTATGCCTGTGAAGACGCCATTCGGAACGTCGTAATAGATCAAGTCCGAGTAGTTCGGTGTCAAGTTGAGCGAGCCTCCGTTGAGGTCGGCCCCATAGACGTCCGCCGCGATCCTGTTGCCGGTGACACGGAGTACCGAATCGTTAGCACCCGGCGTCGGATTGGGCACGCGCACCACCACCGAGGGTGTGCCTGTGGTCACACCCGGCGATACGACGGGCCCCGCGCTTTCGTAGAAAGAGCTGTCGGTGCCGTTGTCGACGGAAACGGTCTGCGCCGCCGCCGGCTCGCCGCTGACCGCGAAAAGCCGACCGGTAGCCAGGCCCCTGCGCCGCCTACAGCAGGCGCTTCAGGTACTTCCCCGTATGACTCGCCTCGTTCGCCGCGATGTCCTCCGGCGTGCCTTCCCCCACCACCGTCCCGCCGCCCGCACCGCCTTCCGGCCCCATGTCGATCAGCCAGTCGGCGGTCTTGATGACGTCGAGGTTGTGCTCGATCACGACGATCGTGTTGCCGGCGTCGCGCAGCTGGTGCAGCACCTTCAGCAGCAGTTCGATGTCGGCGAAATGCAGGCCGGTGGTCGGCTCGTCCAGGATGTACAGCGTGCGGCCGGTGTCGCGCTTGCTGAGCTCCAGCGCCAGCTTCACGCGCTGCGCCTCGCCGCCCGACAGCGTGGTCGCGGCCTGGCCCAGCTTGATGTAGCTCAGGCCGACGTCGAGCAGCGTGTGCAGCTTGCGCTCGATGGTCGGCACCGCCTTCAGGAACTCATGCGCCACCTCGACCGTCATGTCCAGGATCTGCGCGATGTTGCGGCCCTTGTACTGGACCTCCAGCGTCTCGCGGTTGTAGCGCTGGCCGTGGCAGACCTCGCAGGGCACGTAGACGTCGGGCAGGAAGTGCATCTCGACCTTCACCATGCCGTCGCCCTGGCAGGCCTCGCAGCGCCCGCCGGCCACGTTGAAGCTGAAACGGCCCGGTCCGTAGCCGCGTTCGCGCGCGGTGTTGGTCTCGGCCATCAGCTCGCGGATCGGCGTGAACAGTCCGGTGTAGGTCGCCGGGTTGCTGCGCGGCGTGCGGCCGATCGGCGACTGGTCGACGTTGATCACCTTGTCGAAGTACTCGATGCCCTCGATCGCCTCGTGCGCCGCCGGCTCCTCGTGCGCCCGGTACAGCGTGCGCGCCACGGCCGCGTACAGCGTGTCGTTGACCAGCGTCGACTTGCCGGAGCCGGACACGCCGGTCACGCAGGTCAGCAGGCCGACCGGGAAGGCGACGCTCACGTCCTTCAGGTTGTTGCCGGTCGCGTGCAGCACGCGGATTTCCTGCAGGTCGGTCTGCGACGCCAGATGCGCGGCCTCGCGCGCGGCGCGCCGTTCGGCGGCCGGGCTTTGCGGAAAGCGCGACGGCTTCCTGCCCTCGTTGAAGGCCGGCTTGGACACCACCGGCAGCCAGGCCGTGCGGTGCTTCGGTACCGCGATCTTCTTCACGCCCGACAGGTACTGGCCGGTCAGCGATTTCGGATTGGCCGCGACCTCGGCGCAGGTGCCTTCGGCCATCACGTGGCCGCCGTGGATGCCGGCGCCCGGACCCATGTCGATCACGTGGTCGGCGGCGGCGATCATGTCTTCGTCGTGCTCGACCACGATCACGCTGTTGCCGATGTCGCGCAGGTGCTTCAGCGTACCGATCAGCCGGTCGTTGTCGCGCTGGTGCAGGCCGATGCTGGGCTCGTCGAGCACGTACATCACGCCGGTCAGCCCCGAGCCGATCTGCGACGCGAGCCGGATACGCTGCGCCTCGCCGCCCGACAGCGTTTCGGCGCTGCGGTCCAGGCTCAGGTAGTTCAGGCCGACGTCGTTCAGGAACTTGAGCCGCAGGCCGATCTCGCGCACGACCTTGTCGGCGATCTCGGCCTTGGCGCCGTGCAGCTTGAGTTTCT
>CAIQMJ010000200.1 GCA_903872875.1 uncultured Variovorax sp. | reverse complement strand
TGCAGCGCATCTGGAAGGACATCGAGTCGCGCGACGACGTGCGCGTGGTGGTGCTGGGCGCAACCGGCGACCGTGCCTTCTGCGCCGGCGCCGACCTCAAGAACACATCGGGCCTGAGCGGCCTCGATTACTGGGCTGCGCCACGGCCCGGCGGCTTCGGCGGCATCGCATTGCGGGAGACGCTGGACGTGCCGGTGATCGCGCGCGTCAACGGCTTCGCGCTCGGCGGCGGTTTCGAGATGGTGCTGGGCTGCGACCTGGTCGTGGCCTGCGACGAGGCCAGCTTCGGCCTGCCCGAGGCGCTCGTCGGCCGGCTGCCGCTGGACGGAGGCATGCTGCTGCTGCAGCGGCAGATCCCGCACCGCCAGGCGATGGCGATGATGCTGACCGGCCAGCGCATCACGGCCGCACGGGCGCTGGCACTGGGCCTGGTCAACGAGGTCGTGGCGCGCGCCGAACTCGATGCGGCCGTGCAGCGCTGGGTCGCGCAACTGCTGGCCTGCGCGCCGCTGTCGCAGAAGGCGATCAAGCAGGTGGTGCGGCAGACCGCCGCGATGCTGCCGGCACAGGCGCACGGCCTGCGCCTGCCCGCGCTGGTGGCGGCGCTGCAGTCGGAAGACTCGCAGGAGGGCGTGCGCGCCTTCCAGCAGAAGCGCAAGCCGCAGTGGCAGGGCCGCTGACGCGCGTTCGCCACGAAGGACGGCCATGGCCCATGTCATCACCACCGCCTGCATCGATGTCAAGGATGGCGCCTGCGTGCAGTGCTGCCCGGTCGATTGCATCTACGAAGGCGAGCGCACTCTGTACATTCATCCCGATGAATGCATCGACTGCGGAATCTGCGTCTCGGCCTGCCCGACCCAGGCCATCTTCGAAGTGCTGCGGCTGCCGCCGGCGCTGGCGCACTACACGGCCATCAACCGCGAGTTCTTCGGCCCGGAGGTCAGCGGCCTGGGCTCCCCGCGCGGCGCGGCGGACGTGGGTGCCGTCGCCTGCGACCATCCCGGCATCGCGCGGGAACAGCCGATCGCGCGTGCGGACGGTCGAGGCGACTGAGGCGGTTTGGGCCGCGGTCCGCCACGGAGCGGCCTGATGCACGCCACCATCCTTCGCTACTTCGTCGAAGTCGCGCGCTGCGGCTCGGTGCGCAAGGCGTCCGAGAAGCTGTTCGTCGCCGCCAGCGCAGTCAACCGGCAGATCCTCAAGCTGGAGGACGAGCTCGGCGTCGAGCTGTTCGATCGCCTTCCCAACGGCATGCGGCTGAACCCGGCCGGCGAGCGCCTGCTCAAGCACGTGCAGGAGACGCTGCACGAGTTCCAGGTGATGCGCGGCGAGCTCGATGCGCTCAAGGGCGAGCGCACCGGCCACGTCAAGCTGGCGACCATGGACTCGTTCTTCATCGACTTCCTGCCGGCCGCCGTGGAGGAGTTCCTGCAGGCCTTCCCCGCCGTCACGTACACCATCACCGCGATCCAGCCGATGGACGTGCCGCAGATGGTGCTGTCGGGGCAGGTCGACGTCGGCCTTACTTTCGTCAGCCGGCTGCCGGCCGGCGTGATCGCCGTGGCACTCGCGCGCATGCCGCTGGGCATCGTGATGCCGCCCGGCCATCCGCTGGAGAAGTTCGATCGCGTGAGCCTCAAGGAATGCGCGCGCTACCCGTTCCTGCGATCCAGCTCGAACCCGGTGGTGAGCAGCAGCATGTCGCCCGAGTTCTTCCGCTTCTGGGACGAGATGGAGCCGGCCGCTACCTGCAATTCGACGCCGATGCTCAAACGGCTGATCATGGCCGGCAAGGGCATCTCGTGCTTTTCGAAGATCGGCTTCATCGACGAACTCAGCCGCGGCGACGTCGTGTGGCGGCCCTTCGATCTCGATGCGCTCAACAGCATGCAGGTCGGCATCGTGGTGCCGACGCACCGCGTGCTGCCGCACGTCACGCAGAACTTCGTCGGTCGCCTCGCGCGGCGGCTCACGCAGACCGAGATCGCCGCCGCCGCGTTCTGACGCCGGCTTACTTCGTCAGCTCGCTCAGGCTCACCGGCTTGATCTTGCCGCCGTCGACCGTCGCGACCACCGGGTCGACCACGGTGCCGCCGACCGCGTCGACGCCCTTGAAGTCGCCTGCGTTGGTTTCCTTCGGCAGCGCCAGGAGCGCGTCGCCGATCTTGGCGCGGATCGCGGCGGCATCGGTGGTCGTGCCGGCCAGCTTCATCGCACCCGCGAAGGCGTGCGTCAGCGTGTAGTTGTAGGAGGACTCGGTGGTCGGATCCTTGTCGGCACCGTAGGCCTTGCGGTAGGCCACGCTGAAGGTCTTGGCACCGACGCGTTCGTCGTAGGCAACGGGCAGCACGCCGATCGAACCTTCGAGCGGTGCAAGGCCGCCAGTGACCTTCGCCATCTCGTCGAGCTTGGCCTGGTCCATGATCAGGAAGCCGCCCTTGAAGCCGAGCTCGCGCGCCTGCTTGGCGACCAGCGCGGTCGGCTCCGAGGGGCCACCGATGAAGAGCACGTCGGGCTTCTCGGCGAGCACGCGGCTCACGCCGCTGTAGAAGTCGGCCGAGCGGTTGTACGACATCGGGTTGTTCGACGCGATGGTGCCGCCCGCCTTGACCCAGGCCGGCTCGAACAGCGCGCTCCAGTTCTTCGCGTACTCGTGGTCGCCCGGCAGCATGCCGACCTTCTTGCCGTACTTCTTCATCTCGTAGGCGGTGAAGGGCTCGATGTAGGAGTTGAAGGTCGGCGGGATGCGGATCGTGAGCTTGTTGCCGGTCTCGGTGATCTTCGGCGTGCTGGAGTACGCCATCACGATGAACTTCTCCTGCTCGTTGAAGGCCTGCATCGCATAGATGCCGCCCGAGTGCGGCACGAAGACGGCCGGCGTCTGGTGTTGCTGCACCAGGCGGCGCGCGTTGATCGCGGCCTCGGCCGGCGAGTACTTGTCGTCGAGCGACACCAGCTCCAGCTTGACCTTCTTGCCCGCCACTTCGAGGCCGGTCGCGTTGATCTCCTTGATCGCCATCTCGATGCCGTTGACCACGTTCTTGCCGTACAGCGCCGCGCCGCCGCTGAGCGGGCCGGTGAAGCCGATCTTCACGGTGGTTTCCTGGGCCAGCACGGCGCCTGCGCCGAAGGTGGCGGCGAGCGCCGCAGCCAACGGCAGGGCGGCCAGCCGGCGGCGGGGGAAGGCGATCTTCTTCATGGGTTTGTCTCCTGAGGATCTGTGGGTTGGAAGAAACGGAAAACGCGAGACGGAAATGAAAGACGAAAGAGACGCGCGAGGTGAGGTCAGGCGCCGATGTACGCGGCCCGCACGGCCTCGTTGTTCAGCAGCGACTCGCGGTCGCCCTCGAGCGTGATGTGGCCACGTTCGATGACGTAGGCACGGTGCGCGATGGCCAGCGCTGAATAGGCGTTCTGCTCGGCCAGCAGCACCGTGGTGCCGGCCTTGTTGATGCGCTGGATGACCTCGAAGACCTGCTTCACGACCAGCGGTGCGAGGCCGAGCGAAGGCTCGTCGAGCAGCAGCACCTTGGGCCGGCCCAGCATCGCGCGGCCGATCGCCACCATCTGCTGCTGGCCGCCCGACAGCGAGCCGGCCGGGTCGTCCTGCTTCTTCTCGAGGATCGGGAACAGGCCGAAGACCTCGTCGATCGAGCGCTGGATGCCGGCCTTGTCGCCGCGGTGCACGTAGGCGCCGAGCTGCAGGTTCTTCTTCACCGACATCATCGGGAACAGCTTGCGACCTTCTGGGCAATGCACCAGGCCCGAGCTCACGATCTGCGCGGGCCGCATGCCGGTGATGTCGTTGTCGCCCAGGCGGATGCGGCCGGCGCTCGGCTTCTGGATGCCGCTGGCGGCCATGAAGATCGAGGTCTTGCCCGCGCCGTTGGCGCCCAGCAGCACGACCAGCTCGCCGGCCTCGGCATGCAGCGTCACGCCGCTGAGCGCGCGGAAGCTGCCGTAGTGCAGGTCGACGCCTTCAAACCGCAGCATGTTCGGCTCCGTGGTCTGCGCCGAGGTAGGCCTCGATCACCTGCGGGTCGCGCCGGATCTCGGCCGGCGTGCCCTCGGCGATCTTGCATCCGTTGTTGAGCACGACGATCTTGTCGGCCAGCCGCATGATCATGTCCATCTTGTGTTCGATCAGGCACACGGTCTTGCCGTGGTTGACCAGCTTGCGGATCAGCGCCGCGAGGCCGACCGTCTCTTCGGGGTTCACGCCGCCGGCGGGTTCGTCGAGCAGCAGCAGTTCGGGGTCGGTCGCGAGGGCGAGCGCGAAGGCCACGCGCTTGCGCTCCTCCTGCGTGATGTCGGCCGCGATGCGGTTCGACACGTGCGACAGGCCCACGAAGTCGAGCGCCTCGCGTGCCTTGTCGCGGCACAGGCGTTCTTCTTCGCGCAGCCGCTGCGAGTTGGCCAGCACGTCCCACAGGTTCGATTTGGTGCGCAGCCGGTGGCCGACGATGAGGTTGTCGAGCACGGTCGCGTTGTCGAACAGGTGCGTGGTCTGGAAGGTCCGCGCGATGCCGAGCTTGGCGATGTGGTCGGGCCGCAGGCCGGTCACGTCCTGGCCCTTGAAGACGATGCGGCCCGAGCTCGGCTTGTGCGTGCCCGCGACCAGGTTGAAGAAGGTGGTCTTGCCCGCGCCGTTCGGTCCGATGATGGCGCTGACCTCGCCGCGCGCGAAGCGCGTCGTGATGTGGTCGACGGCGGTCAGGCCGAAGAACTGCTTGGTCAGGTCGTGGATCTCAAGCATGGCTCTGCGCCTTCTGGACGGTGGTTGGCGCGGTGGGCTGCATGGCTGCAGCGGCAGGCTGCTTCGCCTGGCCGGCGGCCGCCTCGCGCCGTGCGCGGCGCTTGAGCCAGGTGCCGACGATGCCGTCCGGCAGGAAGATGATCAGCGCGATCAGCACCGGGCCGAACACCACCATCCGGTAGTCCTGCAGGAATTGCAGGCTCTGCGTCAGCCATGTCACGAGGAAGGTGCCGACCAGCGGCCCGAGCAGCGTGCCGGTGCCGCCGACCAGCATGAACATCACGAGGTCGAAGGTCACGGCCTCGCTTGCCAGGTCGGGCCCGAGGAAGCGCACCTGGCCCGCATACAGCGCGCCCGCGAAGCCGGCATAGACGACCGACAGCACGAAGGCCAGCGTCTTGGTGCGCATCAGGTCGATACCCAGCGCCTCGGCCAGCTCGTCGCTGTTGCGCACCGCGATGAAGCTGCGGCCCAGCAGCGATCGCACGATGCGCGCCATCACCCAGAGGCCGAGCGCGAGGAAGGCCAGCACCAGGTAGTACTGCGACAGCGGCGTGCCGAAC
>CAIQMJ010000199.1 GCA_903872875.1 uncultured Variovorax sp. | reverse complement strand
GCGCCGACCTGGTCGTGCATCAGCGCGATCAGCGGCGACACGACGATCGCCACGCCGTGCCCGGCGCGCTGCCGTGCGATGGCCGGTATCTGGTAGCACAGCGACTTGCCGCCGCCGGTGGGCATCAGCACCAGCGCGTCGCCGCCCGCCACCACGTGGTCGACGATGTCGGCCTGCGCGCCGCGGAACTGTTCGTAGCCGAAGACCTCGTGGAGGATGCCGCGCGGGTCGGCCGGAGAAAGGGTGGGGGGCGAGGCGGACAAGGGAGTCGGTGCGTGAGTGGACTGGCGGCCATGCGGCCGGCACGCGCCGATTGTCGCCGCTCGGTGTTTTCCGGGCAGGGATGGTGGCGACTCTGTATAGACAGGTTCGAGTGCTTGGCGCAGCATTCGCGAGCCGCCGCGCCATCGATGCCGCGCAGGTCGCTCGACAGCGGCGGCCTCCTGCGCGCCAATCCGGGGCGCAGACCGCTGAAATCGAGGGTAATGCGCTGATTTGGTGAGCCCGGGCGGCGATTTGCCGCCTTGGTGCCTTCGCATGGCTCCCACGGAGATTGGCACCGTTTTTGCAATGCACCTGTATAGACCAGATAGGAAAGGCATCCGCATGCGCACCGAGACCCCCGACCGCGTGAGTTCGCACGTCGCCACGTCCGTCGTGCCCGAGGCTGCCGCAGCCGCTGCGGTGGCGGATGCCGACGTCGCCGCGTTCCAGCGCGACGGCGTCATCGTCCTGCGCCATGTCTTCAGCGACTGGGTCGAACCGCTGCGCGCCGGCATCGCCGCGCTGATGGCCGACCCGAGCCCGCTCGAACGCTCGGTGGTGCCGGCCGACGGCACGGCGCCGTTCTTCCAGGACCTGTGCAACTGGCAGCGCATCCCGGAGTTCCGCGACTTCGTCTTCGGGTCGCCGGCCGCGCCGCTGGCCGCCGCGCTGATGTCGTCGCACACCGCGCGCTTCTTCCACGACCATGTGCTGGTCAAGCAGCCCGGCGGCAGCACCGTCACGCCCTGGCACCAGGACCAGCCTTATTACTGCGTCGATGGCCGCCAGAGCGTGAGCTTCTGGATCCCGCTCGACCCGGTGGCGCGCGACGTGGTCATGGAATGCGTACGCGGCTCGCACCGCTGGGGCAAGGACTTCCGGCCGATGCGCTTCAACGGCACCCGCCTGTACGAGAACGACGACTTCGAGGTCATGCCAGACATCGAGGCGATGCGCGGCGAACTCGACCTCGCCGGCTGGGACATGCAGCCCGGTGATGCGATCGCCTTCGACTTCCGTACGGTGCATGGCGCGCCGGGCAATGCCTCGCCCCGTTCGCGCCGCGTCTTTTCGGCGCGCTGGGTCGGCGACGACGCGACCTATGCGGAGCGCGCGGGCAAGGGCTCGCCGCCCTTCACCGGGCTGACCATGAAGCACGGCGATCCGTTCGACGCACCGATCTTCCCGCTGGTGCATGTCGACGGCAACGCGGCCACCTGAGTTCGTTTTTCCTTTTCCTTTTCTTCCGCCTTTCCTCCTTTCCACCCCTTCCCTTTTTTTCCGGAGTCACGATGCCCTCACTGAAGAAATCCGCCGTCTCGGCACTGCTCGCCGCCACCTTCGCGCTGGGCCTTGCCGGCGCCGCCGCCGCCCAGGAAGCCGCCGTGGCGATCGGCATCTCGGGCTGGACCGGCTTCGCGCCGCTGACGCTCGCCAAGGAAGCCGGCATCTTCAAGAAGAACGGCCTGGACGTGACGATCCGCAAGATCCCGCAGAAGGACCGCCACCTGGCCATCGCCTCCGGTGACATCCAGTGCGCCGCCACCACGGTCGAGACCTGGATCGTCTGGAACACCAACGGCATCGCCACCACGCAGCTGTTCAAGATGGACCAGGGCATGGGCTCGGACGGCATCGTCGCCAAGAACAGCATCACCAAGGTCAGCGACCTGAAGGGCAAGACCGTCGCCGCCTCGGCACCCGGCACCAGCCCGCACTTCTTCCTGTCGTGGGTGCTCAAGAAGAACGGCCTGACGCTGAAGGACGTGACCGTCGTCACGCTCGAACCGTCGCCGGCCGCCACCGCCTTCGTCGCCGGCAATTCCGGCCTCGATGCCGCCGTGACCTACGAGCCCTACCTGAGCCTGGTCAACGACAAGCCCGAAGCCGGCAAGATGCTCGCCAACTCGCTGCAATACCCGGCCGTGTTCGACACCTTCGGCTGCACGCCGAAGTTCATCAAGGAGAACCCGAAGGCCGCCAAGGCGCTGACCGAGAGCTACTTCGAGGCGCTCGACATGATCAAGGCCGACAAGACCAAGGCCTTCACGATCATGGGCGCCGACGTCAAGCAGACGGCCGAGCAGTTCGAGAAGTCGCAGGCCAAGATCCAGTGGGCCGACCGCGAAGCCAACATGAAGTTCTTCAACGGCGACATCCAGGCCTTCAACAAGGAAGCCGCGGTGCTGCTGCAGGAGATCGGCGTGATCAAGACCGCGCCGACCAACATGGATGCGCTGTTCGACACCAGCTTCCTGAAGAAGTAATCACGCGATGCAAGTTGCGCCACTCGATGCCGCTGCCGAGCCCACCGCCACGCCGGCTCCCATGCCCGTGACGGCGCCTGCCGGGAAGCCGCGCATGAAACTTCTCGTGCCCGTTTCGTCGCGCAGGCGCGTGTGGCTGGGTGTCGCCTTCTTCGCGGTGTTCATCGGCTTCTGGTGGGCGATCACCGTGACCGGCTGGGTGCCGAAGCACTTCCTGGCGTCGCCGCTGCTCACGCTGCAGGCCGGCATCGACCTGTTCGCCACGCAGAACTTCATCCGCGACGTCGGCATGACCGTGTGGCGCGTGGTCGGCGGCTTCCTCATCGCCGCCGTCATCGCGGTGCCGCTGGGCATCGCGATGGGCGCGTACAAGCCGGTCGAGGCCTTCTTCGAGCCCTTCGTGTCCTTCGCGCGCTACCTGCCGGCCTCGGCCTTCATTCCGCTGCTGATCCTGTGGGTCGGCATCGGCGAGGCGCAGAAGCTCTCGGTCATCTTCCTGGGCTGCTTCTTCCAGCTCACGCTGATGATCGCGATGATCGTCAGCGGCACCCGCCGCGACCTGGTCGAGGCGGCCTACACGCTGGGCTCGAAGGACAGCGGCGTGATCCGCCGCGTGCTGCTGCCCGGCGCCGCGCCCGAGATCGCCGAGGCGCTGCGCCAGGTGCTCGGCCTGGGCTGGACCTATGTGATCGTGGCCGAGCTGATCGGCGCGTCGTCCGGCATCGGCCACATGATCACCGACAGCCAGGCGCTGATGGCGACCGAGAACATCATCGCGGGCATCGTCGTGATCGGGCTCGTGGGCTTGTGCTCCGACCTGCTGTTCAAGAAGGCCAACCAGCGCCTGTTTCCGTGGAGCCTTCTCCGATGAGCGCCGCGCAGGGCCGCCCCAAGCAAGCTCGTACCGCAGTGCGAAGCACGGAGGTTTTCAAGTGAGCCGCCTTTCGATCCGCCAGGTCGGCAAGACCTTCCCCGGCAACCGTGGCAAGGCGCCGACGCAAGCCTTGCAGCCGGTCAGCCTCGAGGTGGCCGACAACGACTTCATCACCGTGCTCGGCCCCTCGGGCTGCGGCAAGTCGACGCTGCTGCGGCTGGTGGCCGGCCTCGAGACGCCGAGCACCGGCCAGATCCTGCTCGACGGCGAGCCGGTGCATGGGCCCGGCGCCGATCGCGGCGTCGTGTTCCAGAGCTACACGCTGTTCCCCTGGCTGACGGTCCGGCAGAACATCTGTTTCGGCCTGCGCGAGAAGGGCATGCCCGCCGCGCAGCAGAAGGAGATCAGCGAGCAATACATCGCGAAGGTCGGCCTGCGCGGCTTCGAGGACCACTTCCCGAAGCAGCTTTCCGGCGGCATGCAGCAGCGCGTGGCCATCGCCCGCGCACTGGCCAACGACCCGAAGATCCTGCTGCTCGACGAGCCTTTCGGCGCGCTGGACAACCAGACCCGCGTGCTGATGCAGGAACTGCTGCTCGGCATCTGGG
>CAIQMJ010000198.1 GCA_903872875.1 uncultured Variovorax sp. | reverse complement strand
TTGCCGGGCTTGATGCCGAGCGACCACATCTGCAGTTCGCCAAGCGCTTCCACCGCGGCGCGGATGTGATCCTCTTCGCCGACGGAAACGCCACCGGTGGTGACGATCAGGTCGTTGCTCGCCGCTGCGCCGCGCAAGGCCTCGATGGTCGCGTCGCGCCGATCCGGCACGATGCCGAGGTCGCTGACCTCGCAGCCCAGCCGCGCGAGCAGCGCACGCATGAAGAAGCGGTTGGAGTTGTAGATGGCACCGGGCTTCATCGCCTCCGGTGCGACCTCGCCGGGCATCACGAGCTCGTCGCCGGTCGACAGCAGCACGACACGCGGGCGCCGCGCTACCTGCAGCTGGTCCAGTCCGACGCTGGCCGCCAGGCCCAGCGCAGCTGGCGTCAAGCGGGTGCCGCGTGCCAGTACGATGTCGCCGGCCGACACGTCCTCGCCAGCGCGGCGGACCCACTGCCCGGCGGGCGGCGACACGTCGATGCGCACCTGGCCAAGAGAGCCGTCCTGCGGCAGCGCGGTCGCCTCTTCCTGCATGACGACCGTGTCGGCGCCCGCGGGGATCTGGGCGCCGGTGAAGATTCGCGCCGCGGTACCGGCGGCCAGCGCGGTGCCGACGCTGCCGGCCGGAATGCGCTGCGTCACGGCGAGCACAGCGCCAGGCGCAGCGCAGTCGGCGGCGCGCACCGCATAGCCGTCCATCGCGCTGTTGTCGCGCGGCGGAACGGTGAGCGCGGAAACGACGTCCCGTGCCAACACGCGGCCATCCGCCTCGAAGGTCGAAACGCTTTCGACACCGAGCATCGGCGTGGCGCGGGCCAGCAGACGCGACAGCGCCTCGTCCAGCGACATCAGCGGCGGACGGCCGGATGGACCTGTACTAGCCATGGGTGGGTGCTCCGTATTCGAATCGGCCGCCGTGCGCGAGCAGCCAATGCCCCACGGCTTCCGCATCGTTGACATCGAAGATCGGCAGGGCCGTCGGCACCGGCAGGCGCTCCGGCACGTCGGTCGCGACGCCGACGATGAAGGGGTCGTCCATGTAGCGCGCCGGCCGGTCGGCGTCGGCGTGCGCCGCACGCCAGATCTCGATCTTGGGCAGATCGCTGCGCTTGAATCCTTCGACCAGCACCCAGTCGGCCTGCGTGTCGAGTTCGGCCAGCATCTGATGCACCGAGAGTTCGGTCGGCTGTTCGAATTCGCGCATCAGTGCGAGGCGCCGTTCGGAAGCGATCACCACCTCGAACGCGCCGGCCTGGCGATGCCGATAGCTGTCCTTGCCGGGATGGTCGATGTCGAAGTTGTGATGCGCATGCTTCACGACCGACACGCGCTGGCCGCCGCGCCGCAGCACGGGAATCAGGCGTTCGACCAGCGTGGTCTTGCCTGCACCCGAAAAGCCCGCGAAGCCGACGACCTTCATACGCGCCTCAGTCGCAGTGCGCCGCGATGTAGGCCTTGACGGCATCGGCGTCGGCCGGCAGCTTGACGACCCGCTTGGGCAGCGATTCGATGCCCTCGAAACGCGCCGGCCGCTCAGGTTCATGGCCCAGTGCCTCGACGATGGTGGCCGCGAACTTGATCGGCAGCGCGGTCTCCAGCACGATCATCGGCACGCCCGGCGCCATGTGCTCGCGCGCAGCCTTCAGCCCGTCGGCCGTGTGGGTGTCGATCAGCGTGACGAAGCGCTTGTCGGTATCGCGAATGGTCGCGAGTCGGTCGGCGTGCGTGCTGCGGCTGCTCGCGAAACCGAACCTGACTGCGGCATCGGCGAACACCGGGTCGGCGCCGAGATCGAAGCGGCCGGTACGGCCGAGCTCGCCCTCGAACAATGCCCGCGTCCGCACGCCGTCGCGGCCCAGCAGGTCGAACACGAAACGCTCGAAGTTGCTGGCCTTGCTGATGTCCATCGACGGGCTCGAGGTCTCGTGCGTGTCGGCAGCGCCGCGCACGCGGTAGACACCGGTGCGGAAGAACTCGTCGAGCACGTCGTTCTCGTTGGTGGCGACCACCAGCGTCCTGATCGGCAGGCCCATCATGCGGGCCACATGGCCTGCGCAGACGTTGCCGAAGTTGCCCGAAGGCACGGCGAAGCTGACCTGCGCGTCGTCCGAACCCGTCGCCTGGAAATAACCCGCGAAGTAATAGACGACCTGCGCCAGCAGCCGCGCCCAGTTGATCGAGTTGACGGTGCCGATCCTGTACTTGCGCTTGAAGTCGAGATCGTTCGACACCGCCTTCACGATGTCCTGGCAGTCGTCGAACACGCCGGCAATGGCGATGTTGTGGATGTTCGCGTCCTGCAGGCTGAACATCTGCGCCTGCTGGAACGGGCTCATGCGACCGTCCGGCGAGGTCATGAACACGCGCACCCCCTTCTTGCCGCGCATCGCGTACTCGGCCGCGCTGCCGGTGTCGCCGCTGGTCGCGCCGAGGATGTTGAGTTCGGCGCCGCGGCGGGCAAGTTCGTACTCGAACAGGTTGCCCAGCAACTGCATCGCCATGTCCTTGAAGGCGAGCGTCGGCCCGTTCGACAGGGCTTCGAGGTAGGTGCCATCCTCGAGTTCGCGGAGCGGAACGATCTCGTCGGAGCCGAACACCTCGGCGGTGTAGGTCTTCGCGCAGAGCGCCTTCAGGTCGGCCGGCGGGATGTCGTCGATGTAGAGCGACAGGATCTCGAAGGCCAGTTCGGCGTAGGGCAGCGCACGCCAGCGCGCCAGCGTGGCCTTGTCGACCTGCGGATAGCGTTCGGGCAGGTACAGGCCGCCATCCGGCGCGAGGCCTTCGAGCAGGATGTCGCAGAACTGGCGGGATGTGTTGTCGCCGCGGGTCGAGATGTATCGCATCAGGACAGCTCTTCCTTGCGAATGCGCACGATCGGCGCGAGCACGGTCGGCAGCGCCTGCAGTTCCGCCATGGCGTCGTCGAGCGTGCCTTCGCGGGTGTCGTGCGTGAGGATGATCAGATCGGTCTGCGTGGAACCCTCGCCGCCGACCTCATCGGCTTCGCGCTGCAGCACCGCATCGATGCTGATGCCCGCATTGGCCAGCAGGCCGGTAACCTTCGCGAGCACGCCCGCTTCGTCGGCCACGCGCAGGCGCAGGTAGTAGCTGGTCACGACCTCGCGCATCGGCACCACGTCGAGGTGGTCGTTCATCGCATTCGGATGGAAGGCCAGGTAGGGCACGCGTTGCGCCGCATCGGCGCTGTGCAGGCGGGTGATGTCGACGAGGTCGGCGATCACTGCGCTGGCGGTCGGCTCGCTGCCGGCACCCTTGCCGTAGTACAGCGTGGTGCCGACGGCATCGCCGTGCACGACGACGGCATTCATCGCGCCCTCGACGTTGGCCAGCAGCCGCTTGGCGGGCACCAGGCTCGGATGCACGCGCAGCTCGATGCCGTCTTTGGCACGCCGCGTGATGCCCAGCAATTTGATGCGGTAGCCGAGCTAGAT
>CAIQMJ010000197.1 GCA_903872875.1 uncultured Variovorax sp. | reverse complement strand
TCGACGTGCTGGTCAACAACGCCGGCGTGGACCGCCCCGGTTCGCTGCTCAAGGCCGACGCGGACGGCATCGACCTGCTGATCGATGTCAACCTGCGCGCCGTGCTCCAACTGTGCCGCCTGGTTCTGCCGGGCATGGTGGCGCGCGACCGTGGGCACGTGGTGAACATCAGCTCGATCGCCGGCCACTACCACTTCGGCGGCAACACGACCTACCACGCCACGAAGGCGGCGGTCCACATGCTGTCGAGGCAACTGCGCATCGACGTCGGCGGCAAGCGGGTACGCGTTACCGAGATCTGCCCGGGCCGCATCGCGACAGACATCTTTGCGCACGTGCACGGCGACTCCGAAGAGACGCACAAGCGCTTCGTCGAAGGTTTCGAACTGCCGCAGGCGATCGACGTGGCCGATGCGATCGCCTTCGCCATCGCCGCACCGATCGCGGTCAACGTCGGGCTCATCGAACTCATGCCGACGCTGCAGGTACCGGGCGGCCTCACGACCCTGCGTCCCGAGCCGGCACACGCCTGACCGGCCAGAGACGCGCCGAGCCAAAGCCACGAAAGCACCGCATGAAGGACTTCGACCTGCTGGCGATCCTGCTGAAGCCCGAGTTCGCCGAGATGCTGCAGAAGGGCATCGCGACGACGCTGCGGATCGCCGCGGGCTCCTGGCTGCTCGCGATGGTGCTGGCGCTGCTGCTGCTGACGATCCGGCTGACCACCAGCCGTTTCGCCGAGCGCTTCGTCGCGGCCTATGTCTCCTACCACCGCAACGTGCCGACGCTGGTGCAGCTGATGCTCTGGTACTTCGGCATCGGCAACCTGCTGCCGGCGGACTTCCAGGGATGGCTGTCGGAACACCACGGCGAATCGGTGTTCGCGGTGATCGCACTCGGCCTGTGCCAGGCGGCCTTCTTCAGCGAAGACCTGCGCTCGGGCATGCGGTCGATCCCGGCGGGCCAGACCGAGGCGGCGCGTGCGCTGGGCCACGGCTATGTCGGCTCGATGCGCCACGTGATCCTGCCGCAGGCAGTGCGCAACGCGGTGCCGGCGCTCGTCAACCACACGGTGTCCCTGTTCAAGAACAGCAGCCTGGCGATGGCCATCGGCGTGGCCGAGCTGACTTACACCGTGCGCGAGATCGAGAGCCAGAGCTTCCGTACCTTCGAGGCCTACCTGGTGGCCACGCTGGTCTACCTGGGTTTCTCGCTGCTGCTCATGGCGCTGGGCGCCTTGCTGGCGCGGCGCTACAGCATCGCCGTCGCGAGGTAAGCCATGCTCGACATCTTCACCATCCTGCGCGACAACTGGCTGCTGCTGCTGGTCGGCCAGTATCCGAACGGTCCGCTCGGCGGCATCGTCTGCACGCTGCTGCTGTCGGTGCTCGGCATCGTGCTGGCCTTCCCGCTGAGCGTGCTGCTCGCGCTGGCCCGCCTGTCGCCGTGGCGGGCGCTGCGCTGGCCCACCACGGCGCTGGTCTACGTGACGCGCGGCGTGCCGCTGCTGATGATCATTCTGTGGGTCTACTTCCTGCTGCCGCTGCTCATCGGGCACAACGTGTCGGGCCTGCTGACCATGCTCTGCACGCTGGTGCTCTACGAGGCCGCCTATCTGTCGGAGGTGGTGCGCGCGGGCATCCTTTCGCTGCCCAGGGGGCAGATGGAGGCCGCGCGTGCGCTGGGCCACAGCCATCTCGGCGCGATGTGGACCGTGGTGCTGCCGCAGGCGCTCTACAACATGCTGCCGAGCATGCTGAGCCAGTTCGTCTCCACCATCCAGGAGACCACACTGGGCTACGTGATCAACGTGCCGGAACTGACCTTCGCGGCCAACCAGATCAACAACCAGCTGCTGACGAAGCCGTTCCAGGTCTTCTTCATTCTTGCGCTC
>CAIQMJ010000196.1 GCA_903872875.1 uncultured Variovorax sp. | reverse complement strand
GCCCGCACGCTGGCATCGCACAACCCGACGATCTACAAGGCGCGCGTCGTCGGCGAACATGCGCTGAACGGGAAGGAGCCGACGTTCTACTGGTCGGTGGGCGAAGCGTAGCGACGCCGAGGGGCTACCTTCTCGTGCTTGCGCTCGGACCCGAGCCCGCGGTCTGGCAGAAGTCGTACGTGACCAGGCGCCCCGGCATGCCGACGCGTTCGGCGCCATGAAAGACATCGGGTGCCGTCGCGCGTTGCATCAAGGCGAGGTCGATGCCTTGTGCCGAACGATCAGCGCCAGACCCAGCAGATCCAGCGGCTTCGGAGACGCAGACTGTGTCGAATGCAGGTGAACTAGGGCGCATGTGCCGTTATTCGATGGATGGATACTGAACAATAATTCCGGCAGAGCATCCGGGACAGCAATCCATGCTAACCACCGACGAAGCCACACCCCCAAAGACAAGCCGGACCCGCGCACTGGAAGTCGCCGCGGTCATGACCAGCGGAAAGCGCTTCGTCCCGAGCTATCTGATCGTGGTGGCGGCCTTCACCTTGCTGGTATGGCGGGCCATGCCGCCCGGCACGCTGGCCGCATGGATCTGCGCCTACCTCCTGCACATCACCGTACGAACGGTCGCAACCCGTGCCTACCACCGGAGCACCGAGGAGGACCGGACCCGCAACCTGCGCTTCTGGAACGGATTCGTGACCGGCTCCGCGATGGCCCACGGGCTGATCATGGGCAGCCTGGCCGTGCTGGCGTTTCCCAACCTCACGCCCGACGCGCGCATCGGCCTGACCGGACTGGTTTTCTTCATCTGCGCCGCTTCATCGACCTACGTCGCGGCCTTGCTGAAGCCCCTGCTGCTGCTCATCAGCCTTGCCATTCTTCCCTTCGTCGCCGCCTGGTGGTGGGTCTCCGGCGACCCCTGGCGGACGACCATCCTGTTCGTGGCCTGGGCGCTCAATTGTTTCCTGTGCTGGAACCATCACACCCTTCTGCACCGAGGCTGGAAGCTGCTCGCGAGCAACGAGGCACTGGCGCGGGAACTGCAGCAGAAGAACCTGACGCTGCAGGAAAGCGCGAATGCGCGCAGCTGGCTGTTCGCGACCGCGAGCCACGACCTGCGCCAGCCCGTCCACGCGCTCGGCCTGACGGTCGCGCAACTCGACGAGTTCGACTCACCGCCGCTGCTGCGCGAACGATTCGACCGGCTGGAGGACATTTCCACCATGCTGAGCGAAATGCTCCACGAGCTGATGGACCTCAACACCCTCGACCGCATCGACTATGTCGCGGTGCCTGAAGTGGTGCCCATGCAGCCGCTGCTCGACCAGCTGGACAAGAGCCTCCAGCCGATCGCCACCCGCAAGGGGCTGTTCCTGTCGATGCCCGCGCAGGCGTCCTTCAGCGTCCATTCCGACGCCAAGCTGCTGCGCCGCATCCTGCTCAACCTCATCTCCAACGCCATCCGGTACACGGCGGAAGGCGGTGTCACGGTGACGAGCGAAGCACGCGGAAACGACCTGGTCATCACCGTCCACGACACGGGCATCGGCATATCCGACGACCAGCTCGACCTGATCTTCGGCGCCTACGTCAGCCTGTCCGACTCGGCAGGGCCCGACAGCGACAGCGCCGGACTCGGGCTGTCGATCGTGCGGCGCGCCGCGGAGCGCCTGGGCCACGTGCTGACGGTGCGGTCGAGACAAGGCGCAGGCTCGACCTTCGAGATCGCGATGCAGCGCGCCCCGGATCCGCCGCACAGGCCGGCCGGCGATGCGGCGTTGCCGGCCGAACGGGCGCTGCAGCCCGCGACGGCCGGTCGCATCGTCCTGCTGATCGAAGACGATGCCCAGGTGCTGCATGCGCTGGAGACGCTGGTGAACATCTGGGGCTTTCGGGCGATCGGCGGGCGCTCGGCCGAAGAGGCGCTTGCGCGTCTCGGCCCCGCGGCCGTGCCGGATGCCGTCATCTCGGACATGCATCTGGAGGCCAGGATGAATGGCATCGAGACCATCGAAGCCGTTCGGTTGCGTTTCGACCGGCCCACGCTGCCCGCGCTGCTGATGACCGGCGACATGCGGATCGGCGTCAGGACCCAGGCCACCGAACGCGGCATCGCCGTGGCCATCAAGCCGTTGTCGCCCTCGCTGCTGCGGGAGGAACTGCTGCGCCTGATGCGGCCTGCGCATGGCGCGCGAAGTGCGCCATGATCGCCGCGACGCCGGCGGCGCGAGGGCGCACCGGCCTCAGTCAACCGTCACGCCGCCATCCTTCACCAGCTTCGCGAACTTGAGCGTCTCGTCCTGGATGCGCGCCGTCATTTCGGCCGGGCTGTCGCCGATCGGGTCGGCGCCGATCGCGCTCATGCGCTGCGCGAACTCGGGCGACCGGATGATGCGGGTCATCTCGGTGCTGAGACGCGCGATGACTTCCTTCGACGTGGACGCGGGCGCGAGCACGCCGAACCAGGTGCCGATGTCGAAGCCCCTGAGCCCCGCCTCCTGCAGCGTCGGCACAGGTGCTGCGCAGTGCCGTTGCCATTCGAGCCATAGGCCAGTTCGACCGAGGATGACCTGGCGAACGCCACGAGCTCGGCCACCGACTTCGCCGACGTGCGCGCCGGGTTGACGACCAGCACGTTGGGCACCATCGCCACGGTCGTGATCGGCGCCAGATCCTTCTGGAAGTCGTAGGGCAGCTTCCTGTAGACGCTGGTCGCGATGGTGTGGTGCACCGCGCCCATCGGCAGCGTGTAGCCATCGCCCTTCGCCTTGGCGACGTAGTCCGCGCCCAGCGTCGCGCCCGCGCCCGGCCTGCTCTCGACGATCACCGGCTGGCCGAGGCTCTTCGACAGATCGTCAGCCAATGGGCGCGCGAGCACGTCGGTCGTGCCGCCAGCGGGGAACGGCACGACCAGGCTGATCGGCCGGCTCGGCCAGGTGTCGGCTGCGGCGAGCTTGGATGCGAGCGACGACACGACGCCGATGCCCAACGCGACGAACGCCCGGGCGGCGGCAATGCTGAAGTGATGCTTCATGAATGTCTCCTGCTGTTGTTGGTATCTCTCGGGCGCGACGGCCGGCTGCGTGGTCGGCCGTGTCGCCGGCGACCGGCCGCTCAGGCGGCCTGGCGCTGCACGGCCGACATGAGCCGGCCGCACACGGCCCTGATCGAAGCCCTGGCAGATCTTCAGCCGCAGGCCCCACAGCGTGACGTGGTCGGGGATGTGCGGGTCGCCTGCGGAACCGAAGAGGATGGCGTCCTTGCCGCGCAATGCGTCCAGGCCGTCGCTCGGCATCATCACGCCGTGGGCGCGGTAGTGGTCGCCGCCCCAACCGAAGTCTTCGAACTCGAATCGGAAAGCGTTGCTGGTCGACGCCAAGGCTTCCAGCAGTTCGCGACCCGCTGGAATCACTTCCTTGCCGATGCCGTCGCCGGGAATGGT